>JBEAVJ010000083.1:0-3940 GCA_041160995.1 Actinomycetota bacterium
TCTCAAGCTTTGGTTGATTTACACAACGCGGGATGTGACTTGATCACAATCACTCAATACCTGCGCCCAACCAATAAGCATCACCCTGTGGAACGATGGGTGAAGCCAGATGAGTTTGTCGAATTAGCTCAAGAGGCTGAACAAGTTGGCTTCCTCGGAGTCATGAGCGGTCCGCTAGTTCGCTCCTCCTATCGCGCAGGCCGTTTGTACAAGCAAGCGATGGAAAAGAAATCTGCTCGTGGCTGATCTGGTCTATCCACCAGTAATCGCTCTGGTTAAAGGCTTTTGGAAGTACCTTGGATTTGAATTTGATTTTCAAGGTGATGAGAACATTCCACGAAAAGGTGGAGCTATTCTCGCGATTAATCATGTTAGCTACTTGGATTTTGCAATAGCTGGAACTGGAGCACTTCCGGTTAAGAGATATGTTCGTTTCATGGCCAAGAAAGAAATCTTCGATCATAAGATCGCTGGACCTTTAATGCGCGGGATGCACCACATCAACGTAGATCGCAACAATGGTGCACCTTCATATGTGGCTGCATTGAAAGCACTTAAGGCGGGCGAAATCATTGGCATTTTTCCAGAAGCAACAATTTCGACTAGCTTCGAAATTAAGCAGTTAAAGTCAGGGGCGATGCGTCTTGCCGTCGATGCAGAAGTTCCCATCATTCCGACCATTGTGTGGGGTGGGCAACGGGTCTCTACAAAGGGCGTTAAACCAAATTTCAAACGGGGTAAAACACCGGTATCTGTTTCATTTGGCAAGCCAATACATTATGGCAAGGATGTCGATATCGAGAGCGCTGAGCGACAACTCCGCCAAATCATGATTTCTATGCTGCATGAGGTTCAAGAAAAATACCCTGATAGCCATGTCGGCCAGCGTTGGGCACCGGCTCGTCTTGGTGGAACCGCTCCTGCCCCACTAAACTAATTACATGTTTAAGAGAAAAGCTAAAGAACCAAAGATTAAGAAGCCTCGCTTTCAAACCTTTCGCGATGCTTACAAGGTAACTAAGCAGGTAAAGCCCTGGATTACCGCTGCACTGATCGGCATCTTTGCCGTCTCGTGGGGAATTGGAATCGCAATTGGCTCAGCTCTTGGTAGCCCAATTTACTTTGCCTTTGTCTTTCTACCAGTTGCACTTCTCATCACTCTTTTCTTTTTCACACGTCAGGCAGGAACAGCTGCTTACGCATCCATCGAAGGACAGATTGGTGCAGGTGCAAGTGTTCTGATGGCGATTCGTAAGGGCTGGACTACAACCCCTGCTGTCGCGGTCGCAAGAAATCAAGACATGGTTCACCGTAGTGTGGGCCGTGCAGGAATTGTGCTTACCGGCGAAGGCTCAAACGCTGTGCGTCAGATGATCACGGATGAGCGAAAGAAGGCGGAACGATTTGCACCAGGTGTGCCAATCACCGAAATTCTTGTTGGCAATGAAGATGGACGTGTACCAATCCGTAAGTTACAAAAGCAGATGCGCCGTCTTCCGAAGAAGTTAACGGCACATCAAATGCGTGAGGTTCGTGCGCGACTCAAGGCTGTTGGCGGAATGTCTATGCCAATTCCAAAGGGTCCAATGCCAACCCGTGCCCCTAAAATTCGCTAACTTCTAGTCAGCACCGTTCCACTTAATCGCTCATGTAGCCCTCTGCCATTTTCATCAAAGGTGATGGCAAATATGACTGTGATGAGTAGCGAGGAACGGATCAACGCCTGAAGCGGAGTAACCATTCCGCCATCGGCAAATCGAATGATTTTGATTCCGAAGATTCGATGTCCCAAGGATGCGCTCTGGAGCGCTGAAAGAATCGCAACCTCGGCAAAGAAGAGGGCCAAAACCAACCATGAACGGTTGGGGGCCATTTTCCCTATTCCCCCGGTTGTAGCCGCGACGATGAAGTAACAGGCCAACCAATCGACCATTAACGCCGACATTCGCCGACCGAGGGTAACTCGGATGAAGTTCACGCTCACCCCGCAAGCCTAACGCTCAAACCCGGCAGACGTAACATGAATTTAACAAGCGGGTTATGCCGATTTCATGCTCTGCACCTAGGGTTCAACTACGTAAAAGCGCCAGAAACTCAATGATGAGGGGTCTGCGCATCACATGTGAAATTGGGAGATGCATGTTTAAGAACGCCGCAGAAATTTTTGCATACATTAAGAAAGAGGATGTCAAGCTAGTTGATGTTCGCTTTACAGATTTGCCTGGAATCCAGCATCACTTCAACGTTCCTGTTGAATCATTTGATGAAGCTGTGTTTACCGATGGCCTTATGTTTGATGGTTCCTCAATTCGAGGTTTCCAGACAATCAATGAATCAGATATGAAACTGCTACCAGTTCCAGAGTCTGCATACATTGATCCATACCGTAAAGAAAAAACCCTCATCATCATTTTCTCTGTTCACAATCCAGTTGATAACACGCCATACAGTCGCGATCCTCGTGGCGTCGTAGCGCGCGCAGTTGATTACATGCGTTCTCTTGGAATCGCTGACACAGCATTCTTTGCACCAGAGGCAGAGTTCTATGTCTTTGACAGCGTTCGCTTCAAGACCGGAATTAACTCAGCAGTTCACGAGATCGAGTCATATGAAGGCGCTTGGAATACCGGCGTTGAGTACGACGCAGATGGCACACCTAACCGCGGTTACCGCACACGTGTTAAGGGTGGCTACTTCCCTGTTTCACCAACAGATCAATTCGCAGATCTTCGCGATGAAATGGTGATGCAGCTAGGAAAGGTTGGACTTCTTGTAGAGCGTTCACACCACGAAGTGGGAACAGCCGGACAAATGGAGATCAACTACCGCTTTACAGACATTCTTACCGCCGGTGATGATGTGATGAAGTTTAAGTACGTCATTCGCAATACCGCTTGGCAAGGCGGAAAGACAGCGACATTTATGCCAAAGCCTCTCTTCGGAGATAACGGTTCAGGTATGCACGTCCACCAATCACTATGGAAAGATGGAAAGCCACTGTTCTTCGAAGCAGGAACATACGGCGATCTTTCAGATATGGCACGTTGGTACATCGGTGGTCTTTTGAAGCACGCACCTTCATTGCTAGCTTTCACTAACCCAACCGTTAACTCATACCGTCGCTTAGTTCCAGGGTATGAAGCACCAGTAAACCTTGTTTACTCTGCACGTAACCGTTCGGCTTGTATCCGTATCCCAATTACAGGATCCAATCCAAAGGCAAAGCGCATCGAATTCCGTTGTCCAGATCCTTCATCAAACCCATACCTAGCTTTCGCAGCAATGCTTATGGCTGGTCTCGATGGAATCTTGAATAAGATCGAACCAAAGGCACCAGTTGATAAGGATCTCTACGAGCTTGAAGGCGAAGAGGCAGCATCAATTCCTCAGGTCCCTGGTTCATTGGATGAAGTACTTAACAACCTAGAGAAGGATCATGATTTCCTCACTCAAGGTGGAGTATTTGCTAAGGATCTTATTGATACCTGGATTGCATTCAAGCGCAAGGAAGAGGTCGACTATGTTCGACTACGTCCGCACCCAGCTGAGTTTGAACTGTATTACGACATCTAAGCCCTATGTAATTAAATAAGTCTTAGTGACAAAGCCCGCCCCTCAAAAGGCGGGTTTTGTTTTTTACTTTCTAGAAAGTACTTTGAAGAGCGCCATGGATAACAGCGCGCTCACTACCGATGCAACAATGACTGCAAGGACAGCAATATCCTGGGTCTGCGCATCATCAAAAGCAAGATTCGCGATGAATATCGCTACTGTAAATCCGATACCAGCAGCACTTCCTGTTGCAAGGATTGAGGAGTTTGATGCTCCTTCTGGAAAATCAGCAAGCTTTAAACGCTTGGCAGAGATTGAGGCCAAGAGAACACCCACAGGCTTTCCAATAACCAATCCGAAGAAGATTCCCCATGCAACGAGCGACTGC
>JBEAVJ010000084.1:0-4118 GCA_041160995.1 Actinomycetota bacterium
GGAAGACTTCAGGGACTTCCATTGAAGGTTACCTTCCCAAGTGAAGGCACTGGCTATGAAATTGGTGGCGTTGCTCTAATCAAGGGTGCAAAGAATCCAGAAGCTGCAAAGTCATACATCGACTTCGCGCTATCTAGAGAAGCTCAAAACCTCGGACCAACAGTTGCTTCATTCCAAGTTCTCACCAACCCAAAGACGAAGATTGATCCTCGTATGGTGAAGCTCGGTGGCATTTCAATCGTTAACTACGATTTCGAAAAGGCAGCTGCTGCAAAGAAGGCTTTGACAGCTAAGTTCGATGGCACCTAAGTAAAAAGTAAAACCTGCAGTACTTAGTAACTAGAGGATGTGGTCACGCGCCACATCCTCTAGTTATGCAGATTAGATAAGAAACAAGACTTTGGACATTAAGTAAGGGGAATCTCTGTGAGCACTGCGGTAATCGAGAAAGATAAAGCAGTAGCGCTCAAAAAGCCTAAGAAAATTAAGTTAGATATAGGCACAAAGACAGCCCTGATTATTTCTGTCGCATTACTTCTTTTAATGGTGGTATTTCCGCTACTTAACATTTTAACCAGAGCATCAGAAGGCACTGGTCGCGAGGTTTTCGCAAATATCTTTGAATCCGCCGTTACCCGCAAGATCATCATGAACACAATTATTCTCGGAACAGTCGTTGCAACAATAGGAACGATTATTGGTTTCTTCTTGGCCTACGCCCAAGTGAAGTTGAACTTCCGCGGCAAGAAGCTCCTGCATGTAATTGCACTAGTTCCACTTATTACTCCACCATTTGCTTTCGCGACCGCGGTGATTAGCCTCTTTGGTCGCAGCGGAATCATTACCCGTGATCTTCTAGGTTTAACTCCAACCCTTTATGGATTACCAGGTCTAACGATTGTTCTTAGCTGTTCTTTCTTCCCAGTTGCTTATATGAGCATTCTTGGAATGATGAAGAATCTAGATCCGGCACTTGATGAAGCATCAGCATCCATGGGCGCATCAAAGTTGCGCACCTTCTTCAAGGTGACCTTCCCAATGTTGATTCCAGGTTTTGCTAGCTCTTTCTTGCTTCTCTTTGTTGAAGCATCCGCTGACCTAGCCAACCCACTTGTTATTGGTGGAGATTTCACAGTTCTTTCCTCCCGCGCATACATCGCGATCAATGGCGAGTACGACGTTCCTGCAGGATCTGCATACTCCTTAATCCTGCTTATCCCAGGCTTAATAGTCTTTATCGTTCAGCGCTATTGGGGAGAACGTAAGAGCGTTGTCAGCGTTACGGGTAAGCCATCAGGAACGCCAACATTTGTTGAAAACAAAATCGCAAAGTTCTTGCTACTTATCATCCCAGTTCTCGTCACATCATTTATTGTTTTGATTTACGCCACTGTAATCTTTGGCAGCTTTGCTAAGTTCCTCGGCGTTGATAACTCATTAACCCTTGATAACTACCGCTACATCTTTAGTGGTGTGGGATATGACGCAATCATCAAAACCACCACCATGGCCTTGATTGCAACACCGATAGCGGGTCTTCTAGGAATGGTTTTGGCCTGGCTCATTGTCCGCAAGGTTCGTCGTGGCCGCGAGTTCATCGACTTCTTAGGAATGCTCGGTCTTGCAGTTCCAGGAACAGTTCTTGGTATCGGCTTTGCAATCACATTTAACGATGTTGTAAAGATTGGTGATACAACAATATTGCCACAGCTTGCAGGTGGTGGTGCGATCTTTGGCGGTGCTGTTGCGATTGTGATGGTCTACACCATTAGATCTAGCCCTGCGGGACAGCGCTCAGCTATCGCCGCACTTCAGCAGATTAATCCTGCGATTGATGAAGCATCGGCCTCACTAGGCGCAACCGGCTTTAGAACCTTCCGCAAAATTACTTTGCCATTGATCAAGCCAGCCTTGCTCACAGGTCTGATGTTTGCATTTGCCCACTCAATGACAACTCTTTCTCCGATTATCTTCATCACAACTCCTGAAACACCGATTATGACCCACAAGATTTTGGCTGAGGTTGACTCTGGAAGATTTGGCAATGCATTTGCCTTCTGTACCTTGTTGATCTTTATCGTTTTGGGAGTCATGGCTCTGATTAACCTATTAGTTCGTGGCAAGACAACAAACACTGCAAATACTCCGATTGTGAGGGCTTAAGAAATGGACCAAACCGTGAAAGCAACAAACAGTTCAAGTAACTTGCAGCTACGAAACCTGACAAAGGTTTTCGGTCAGGGAAATGAAAAGGTAACCGCGGTTGATTCAATCAACCTCGATATCAACCCAGGGGAGTTCATCACCTTCCTCGGACCATCTGGTTGCGGAAAGACCACAACACTTCGCATGATCGCGGGTTTTGAAACACCCACTGCCGGATCGATTCTGCTTGATGGCCAAGATATGTCTGCCCTTACGCCCGACAAGCGCCCTATGGGCATGGTTTTCCAGTCATATGCACTCTTCCCTCACATGAGCGTTTATGAAAATGTTTCATACGGCCCAAAGACAAAGAAGATGCCAGCGGCACAGATTAAAACTGAGGTTGACGCTGTCCTTGAATCGATGAGCCTTACATCTATGGCCAATCGTTCACCCAACCAATTATCTGGTGGTCAGCAACAGCGTGTGGCTCTTGCACGCGCAATGGTGATGCGCCCTAGCGTTCTGCTCTTTGATGAGCCTCTCAGTAACCTGGATGCAAAGCTTCGCGCACAAATGCGTATTGAAATCCGCGAAGTTCAACAGCGTCTTGGCATTACCAGTATCTTCGTAACGCACGACCAAGATGAGGCGATGAGTATCTCTGATCGCATCGTTGTCATGCGCAACTCAAAGATCGAACAGGTTGGATTACCAGCAGAGGTTTACCTGCGTCCTGCATCTATCTTCGTCGCAGATTTCATCGGTATCTCAAACTTCCTTGAAGTGGCTTCAGTAAAGGCATCCACTGCAGGTATGGCAAAGGTTGCAGTTCTTGGCAAAGAGATTGAAGTTCCAGCTCACAAGGATGCACTTACAAAAAAGAGCATCTTGTTGGTGCGTCCAGAATCAATCCGCGTCAAGAAGGCGAAGGCTGCTAATCAAACAATCTCTGGAACTCAGGGTCGCGTAAAGCAGGTTGTCTTCTACGGCGAGCATGTTGAGTACCGCATTGAAACTGAGATCGGTGTAATCATTGCAGTTGCCTCAGATCCAATCTTTGAAGAGATTGTTAAGGTCGGCGAGTACGCAGAGTTCTCATTTGATCCAATGCGTTCTTGGTTGTTGCCTGCAGATACCCACTAGATCAAGCTCTCTGCGCGATTTACCAAGGTATTACACGCATCTCCGAATCCTGCAAAGGCTGGGTTAGTTGTTTGTCCTGCAACATACCTGGCCCAAATCTGCTGAATAATCACAGCTAAGCGGAACAACCCAAAGACCTCGTAAAAAGTAAAATCATCACAGCGCACACCACTTGCCGCTAAATACTTCGCCACAAACTCATCTCGCGTTGGCATTCCCGGTAAATGACTTGGCTGACGTCGCAGCGATGCAAACCCCGGCTCATCATCACGATCTACCCAGTAAGCAAGCGCCGAACCTAAATCCATCAGCGGATCACCAACAGTTGCCAGCTCCCAATCCAGAACTCCAACAATGCGCGCCTGCTTCAAATCAAAAACCACATTGTCGATGCGCCAATCACCATGAATCACACAGGATGCAACATCATCAGGGCGGTTGGCCTCTAACCACGCCATCACCTTTTCACCATTAGGAACATCATCAGTTAACGCATTGCGATAACGCTTTGACCAACCTTCAACCTGTCGCTGCACATACCCAGGACCTTTATTCAGCTCCGCCAAAATCGATGCATCCACCGCATGCAACTGCACCAAACCATTGATCAACGAATCTGCCATCACTGAAACATCAGCCGGTGTTACACCTTCTGGAACATCGCGCCGAAAGATATCCCCAACAACTCTTTCCATCACATAAAAATCAGAACCCATGACTGATAGATCATCACACATCGCAACCATCGATGGCACTAGGGGATAGACCGGCTGCAATCGCGATTGAATCAAGAACTCGCGCTTCATATCGTGGGCAGATGCCGCCTT
>JBEAVJ010000085.1:0-3906 GCA_041160995.1 Actinomycetota bacterium
GATTAACTGTAGATTTGTTGTGATTAACAATGATGGTGGTGGAATCTTTTCAACACTTCCTCAAAGAGGTTCACATGGTTTTGAAACTGTCTTTGGAACACCACATGGACTTAACCCAGCCGAGATTGCTAAGTCGATGGGCGTTGCGGCAAAACAGATTTCTTCCATCAAGGAATTAGAGGCAGAGATCAAAGCGCCAGTTTCAGGTATCAGTGTTGTTGTCTGCGATGTTCCAGATCGTGAAAGTAATGCAGATAATCTAAAAGCTATTTACACTTCTTTAAACTCTATGTAAGTGCGCTACGCATGGGTGTGAACTTCGCATAAGTCTCGGCAAGCTCAACCTCGGGATCAGATCCATCCACAATTCCACATCCAGCAAAGATTCGAATTGAATCTCCATTGATTTGGCCGCAACGCAAAGCAATTCCAAGCTCGCCATCTCCTGCAGCATCAATCCAACCAACTGGGCCTGCATATCGACCACGTGACATTCCTTCAATTTCAGCGATCAACTTCGCTGCCTGCGGACGAGGCGTTCCACAAACAGCTGCGGATGGGTGAAGTTGTTCCAAAATTGTAAAAGCATCAACATGTGAAAGGGTTTCAACTAATGCACCAGTCACATCTGTTGCAAGGTGCATGACATTTGCAAGGTGCAAAACAAATGGCGAATCCGGGACATTTGTTGATGAACAAAATGGTTCGATGGCATCTGCAACAGAGCGCACCGCATACTCGTGTTCTGCAAGATCTTTCGAGGATCGCGCAAGTGAGGCCGCTAAAGCTAAATCCTTAGCATCATCTCCAGTTTTGCTAATAGTGCCAGCTAATACACGTGATGTGACCATTCCACGTGACAAGCGAAGCAAAAGCTCAGGAGTTGCACCTACTAATCCTGAGACAGCAAACTTCCAGGTAGTCGGATACTCCAAAGCTAATTTGTTCAAAATTGCACGAGGGTCAATTGCTTTATTAGATGAAACAGTTATGTCGCGAGCAAGTACAACTTTATCTAAATCGCCATTTTGAATTCGAGCTACTGCGGTTGCAACTCGTTCTTTCCACAAAAGATCAGCTTGTGGCTCTTCATTCCATGTCATACTCCCATTGGAGAAATGTTCTGGTTCAGTCTTTAACTCTGGTTGTGAATCTGAGCCGATCCATGTGATCCAAGATTTTCCACTCTTGGTTCCAACAACAACTTGAGGAATAACAAGAACAGAAACATCGTCAGGTGAAAAGGAAAATGAGGCAAACAAAACGGGACCGGTGCCGCTTCCATGCACTGTGTTGTTGACAGTGAATTTCTCTAACTGCTTTTGCCACCAGTGACGGGCATCGGCAAATCTATGAGGACCGCTAACCGTTGTAGTTGCGTAGGTGCCCCAACCAACTAAACCTTCACCACTTCGAACCCAAGCAAGAGGTTGCGAATCTGGAAGTAAATCCAACAACGACAAATGCTCGCCCAGGCGAGTTGTTGTAATTGGAACTAGTTGAGCCATGGGGGAAGAGATCTCCTCTAAATCGTGCCGTAGTTAAAGTGGCGTTGAGTTGTGGATGAGCCTACTTCAAGGGAGAATAAGGGCATGTCCCGCGCTAATCTCAACAAAGATCCCGATGAAGTTGCGGCTATGTTTGATGGGGTCGCCAAGCGGTATGACCTCGTTAATGACCTTTTGAGTTTGGGTCGCACAAAGGCGTGGAGAAAAGCGGCGACAAAGATCATCGCTCCAAAGCCTGGAATGGTGATCTTGGATTTGGCAGCTGGACCAGGCTCCTCATCTGAGCCCCTGTACAAGGCTGGGGCCACCGTCTTTGCCACAGATTTCAGTGAGGGAATGCTCGCTCAGGGGCGAAAGGCCCGTCCATATTTGAACTTCACCAAGGCCGATGCCCTGAACCTGCCCTTCGAGGCGGAGAGATTTGATCTCGTGACCATCTCCTATGGCCTTCGAAACACCGCTGACTTTGATAAGGCGCTGGCTGAGGCCCGACGGGTCACAAAGCCAGGGGGGCGAATGGTGGTTGTGGAGTTCAGCCACCCAACCTGGCGTCCGTTTCGCACCATTTATACCGAATACCTCATGAAGCTGCTCCCAATAATCGCCAAGAGAACCAGCTCCAACCCAGATGCCTATATCTACCTAGCTGAATCGATCCGGGCCTGGCCAGATCAAGCCGCCTTGGCCGCTCGAATGGAGAAGGCTGGCTGGACCGGGGTCACCTGGAAAAACCTGACCTTTGGTGTTGTTGCAGTTCACAGCGGGATTAAGGGCTAGCGGTCACAGGCATACGCCTTTCGACCTTAGGATTTCGACCGTGAGCTCCAATCCATACATTCCAATCTTGGTAATCGGCGCAATTGGCCTCGGCTTCGCCGTTTTCTCAGTTGTCGCTGGTGCGCTCGCAGGTCCAAAGCGTTACAACCGGGCCAAGTTAGATGCGTATGAGTGCGGAATCGAACCTTCTCCGCAAGCCGCTGAAGGTGGACGTTTCCCAGTTAAGTACTTCTTAACCGCGATGCTCTTCATCATCTTTGATATTGAAATCGTCTTTTTGTATCCATGGGCGGTTGCTTTTGATTCTCTTGGAATTTTTGGTTTGGTTGAAATGGCGATCTTTATTGGAACGGTTTTTGTTGCCTTTGCATATGTATGGCGCCGCGGCGGATTGGAATGGGATTAAAAAATGGGTCTAGAAGAGAAAATCCCTAGTGGGTTTGTCCTAACCTCAGTTGAAAAACTTGCAGGTTACATGCGCAAAAACTCTTTGTGGCCAGCAACATTTGGTCTTGCATGTTGTGCAATTGAAATGATGGCTGTCGGTTCAGCTGCTAAGTACGACATCGCTCGTTTTGGTGGAGAAGTTTTCCGCGCATCCCCACGTCAAGCAGATCTCATGATCGTTGCAGGTCGTGTATCAAACAAGATGGCTCCAGTTTTGCGTCAAATTTATGATCAAATGTCTGCACCTAAGTGGGTTATTGCGATGGGTGCATGTGCCTCTTCAGGTGGAATGTTCAACAACTACGCAATTGTTCAGGGTGTAGATCACGTTGTTCCAGTTGATATTTATCTTCCTGGTTGCCCACCACGTCCCGAGATGTTGCTTGATGCAATTTTGAAGTTACATGAGCAAATTAGTGACACAAAGCTTGGTGCAAACCGTGCACAGGTCATCAAAGAAGTTGAACTTGCTGCCATGAACGCAAAGCCAACCCATGAAATGAAGGGTTTGCTTGCATAATGACTGACGGCATGTTTGGCGCAAAGGGCACGGGAGATACATCAGGGTACGGCGGATTAGTTCGCCAGGCCGCTAATTTTGGCTCTTCCGAGCGCCCATATGGCTCATATTTTGATGAAGTGGCTGATGATCTTGAGCGCGCTTATCCCGATTTTTCAGATGCGATCGAACGAGTTGTTGTAGATCGTGGCGAATTAACTCTTCATGTAAAGCGCGAAAAGTTAGTTGAAGTTGCCTTCATTCTTCGTGACAAGTTGAAGTTTGAAATGTGCATGGGTGTTAATGGAGTTCACTACCCAGATCAAACAGGTCGTGAAATGCACGCTGTTTATCCATTGCTTTCAATGTCAAAGAATCAGCGCATTCGTTTAGAGGTTTCAGTTCCAGATGCAGATGCACATATTCCATCTGTTGTTGAAGTATGGGCGGGAAACAATTGGCATGAGCGCGAAACATTTGACATGTTTGGAATTATTTTTGATGGTCACCCAGGTTTAACTCGCATCTTGATGCCAGATGACTGGGAAGGTCACCCACAACGTAAGGATTACTCATTGGGCGGAATCGCCGTTGAGTACAAGGGCGCTACAACGCCACCTCCTAGTGAAAGAAGGAGTTACAAGTGACAACTTTTGATCCGTACGCACCTTCACG
>JBEAVJ010000010.1:0-11984 GCA_041160995.1 Actinomycetota bacterium
AAAGTAAGAGATTTCGGTTGAGTTCGTAGGTATCGGTTCCTTCTGCTGCCGCGCGAATCAACACATCGCCGATCCATACGGTGTGTGCATCTTTGCCAGCCAGGGCACCCTTGTAATTCACATTTGATTTCGCATGTGGAACGGCATGATCAACATGGTTACGGTGTTCAAAGAACTGTCCGGCGGTTGCAAAGTAAACGCCTAGCAGATCGGCCGATGCGCCTGGTGCTTTAAAGGCAACTGTTGGCAAGATTCTTACAACATCTCCGCCAACTGTGACGGTAATTGATTTAAAGGTTGCATCCTTATCAATTATTGCGTGGTGGCGAGCTGTGTAAACAGAGTTTGATTCAAACTCTTGAAGAGTGACGAACTTAAGATTTGAACCCGGAGCTAAATAAATCTCTAGATCTTCTGCCAAAACCGTATCTGTCGTGTTCTCAACGATCACAGTTGCAACGGCATGAGTTCCAAGAGAGATGCGAACACGTGAGAACTCAGCTGTATCAAGTGCGCCAGCCGAGCGTCCCAAGAAGATTGGCTCTGAGAGCTCAGTATTAGCCGCGATCGAAAGGTGGGCGACAGAACTCACCGCTCCCCTGACACGTTCGATGATGACATCATCAGATTCAGAGAGCGGTTCTAGGTTTTCGCGAGTAAATGTGACTCCAGATGGCAATGCACCCTTAGTAATCAATGACTCACGATCAGATTGAACCGCTGCACCATCATGGAGTCCTCGAAGACGCTTCAGTGGAGTAAAACGCCACGCCTCTTCACGACCCGTCGGTGTTAAGTAATTAGTAGTTAAAACTGACATTAACCGACAGCACCTTCCATCTGAAGTTCAATAAGACGGTTGAGCTCTAGCGCGTACTCCATTGGAAGTTCACGAGCAATCGGCTCAATGAATCCACGAACGATCATTGCCATAGCTTCATCCTCATTGAGTCCACGTGACATGAGATAGAACAACTGATCATCGCTGACCTTTGACACTGTTGCTTCGTGGCCCATGGAAACATCATCTTCGCGAATATCAACATATGGATATGTATCGGAACGTGAAATTGTGTCAACCAACAATGCGTCACACTTAACTGTGCTTGCTGAGTGATGCGCACCCTCTTGAACCTGTACAAGTCCGCGATACGAGGTACGTCCGCCACCACGTGCTACCGACTTAGAGATAACAGATGAAGATGTGTATGGAGCGGCGTGAACCATCTTCGCACCTGAATCTTGATGCTGACCTTCACCTGCAAAGGCAAGTGACAATGTCTCGCCCTTTGCATGAGGTCCCATCAGGAAGATCGCTGGGTACTTCATAGTTACCTTTGAGCCAATGTTTCCATCGACCCATTCCATAGTTGCACCTTCGGCACATGTTGCACGCTTTGTTACCAAGTTGTACACATTGTTAGACCAGTTTTGAATTGTGGTGTAACGAACGCGCGCACCCTTCTTAACAATGATTTCGACAACAGCGGAGTGAAGTGAGTCTGATTTGTAGATAGGAGCAGTACAGCCCTCTACATAGTGAATGTATGAATCTTCATCAGCGATGATCAGTGTGCGTTCAAACTGACCCATGTTCTCAGTGTTAATTCGGAAATATGCCTGCAAAGGAATATCGACGTGAACACCCTTAGGAACGTAGATAAATGAACCACCAGACCAGACAGCTGTGTTGAGAGCTGCAAACTTGTTATCTCCTACAGGAATAACTGTTCCAAAGTACTCTTTGAATAACTCTGGGTGCTGCTTAAGAGCGCTATCGGTATCGAGGAAGATAACTCCCTGCGCTTCTAAATCTTCGCGGATCGAGTGGTAGACAACCTCTGACTCGTACTGTGCAGCAACACCTGACACAAGGCGCTGCTTTTCAGCCTCCGGAATACCTAAACGGTCATACGTATTCTTAATCTCATCTGGAAGGTCATCCCAAGTTGTTGCTTGCTTTTCAGTAGAGCGCACGAAGTACTTGATCGTGTCGAAGAAGATTCCTGACAGATCAGATCCCCAATTTGGCATTGGCTTCTTATCGAACAATGAAAGACCCTTTAGGCGAAGATCTAGCATCCACTGTGGTTCAGATTTCTTTGATGAGATGTCGCGAACAACATCTTCATTGAGTCCACGCTTAGCGTTATCGCCAATCGTGCTCTTATCTGACCAACCGTATTCGTAGTTGCCTAGGCCTTCGAGCTCTGGATGTGCTGTTGTCATGCACGGACCTTTCCCTTGCTTGTGTTTGTTGGTGAACTTTGGTTTTTTGTTGGTTGTGCTTTGGGGATAAAAGTTGTACACACGCCATCACCATGGGCGATGGTTGCTAAGCGCTGAACATGTGTTCCAAGAACTTTGGAAAGCGCTTCTGTCTCGGCTTCACACAGCTGTGGAAACTCTGCAGCAACATGTGCAATTGGGCAGTGATGCTGGCATAACTCTTCGCCCATTGGTTTTTGAGTAACACTTGCCGCATATCCCTGATCTGAAAGAAATGTTGCGAGCGCATCAACTTTGTGTGAACGCTTTGCTAGCGCAACCGTTGCTTTGCGTTCAATGTCATCGGCGCGTGATTGAGCAAAAGCATTTACCAAATGCTCACCCGATTGTGCCGACATAAACTTCAGAGCAGCCACTGCTAAATCATCATATGAATGTTCAAAGGTTTCGCGACCCTTATCTGACATCACAAATACCTTTGAAGGGCGACCGCGACCGCGAATAGATGATGAACGAGGATCACGTGCCTCTAAAACTCCGTCTGCGACAAGGAGATCTAAATGGCGACGAATGCCAGCGGGTGTGAGCCCTAGGCGCTCTCCCAATACCGCAGCTGTCGAAGGGCCATTTTCTAGAATTGAACGGGCTACAAGGTCACGGGTGCGAGAGTCATCCCCTACCTGGTGTCCTCCGGTCATTTTCACAACACTATTGTGTCGTAATTCGACACGTTCAGCCACTCGGAAGCGTGCGGGTCGGCGGAGTCATAGGCTACGGCCATGGGGAAATTCCGAGCACGGGCGATTCGAGTTTTAGCACCGGCTAGCGGTTTTCTCCTCTTTGCCCAAGCCGCCATCGTTGTTACCGGAGGTGCGGTTCGGTTGACCGGCTCAGGCTTGGGCTGCCCGACCTGGCCGGAGTGCACCCCTGGCTCCTATACCCCGAAGCCATACCAGGTTGAGGAGCAGGTAAAGGTTTGGATCGAGTTTGGTAATCGATTGCTCACCTTTGTTCTGGTCTTAGCTGCGATCACAGTAGTTGTAACTGTTCTTGCCGCTGGGAGAAAAGATTTGCGCGGTCTTGCACTAGGACAAGTTCTCGGAATCTTAGGTCAAGGCATTCTTGGTGGAATAACTGTGCTCACCGGTTTACATCCTGCAACCGTCGCCGCGCACTTCTTGTTATCCATTGTTTTAATCGCCGGTGCAACATCACTTCGTGCACAACGTTTCTCTCCCTTTGAAAGAGAGAATCCAGCGCCCTTGGTAAAGAAGATTGCAACCGCCCACATCATTCTCTCATTTTTTGTAATCTTCTTAGGAACCCTTGTTACTGGTTCTGGTCCACATGCAGGAGATGCAACCGCACCGAGATTGCCCTTTGACCTGCGAACCATGGCTTGGTTGCACGCCGATGCTGTTATTGCACTCTTTGGAATTACCTTTGGTTTGTTTGTCGTACATGGAGTATCTGAGCACACAAAAAAGCGTTTGAAGATTTTTGTGGCCATTGCCTTAGGTCAAGGATTAATTGGCTATGTGCAGTGGTATCTAGATCTTCCAGAGTTACTCGTTGGTCTTCACTTGGCCGGATCAACATTGGTCTGGATCGCAGCGTGGAGAGTGTGGTTATCGGTTACAAAGAGAATGGATAGCAAATGAGCCCAGTACAAGGATGGACCTCACTAGATGATCAGGCGGTTGCATATGCACGAGCACTTGCAGCCGATGCCGTTCAGAAGGTTGGCAATGGTCACCCTGGAACTGCGATGTCACTGGCGCCAGTTGCTTACAACTTATTCCAACGCCATTTAGTCCATGATCCATCTGACGCGCACTGGCTAGGTCGCGACCGTTTCATACTTTCCTGCGGCCACTCTTCACTTACTCTCTATATTCAACTGTATTTAAGTGGATATGGCCTCGAGATGAAGGATCTAGAAAGTTTTAGAACATGGGGATCATTAACTCCTGGACACCCTGAGTATGGTCATACCGCTGGAGTTGAAATGACAACGGGTCCATTAGGCCAGGGCGTAGCTACCGCTGTTGGAATGGCGATGGCTTCTCGTTATGAGCGTGGATTATTGGATCCGAACACTCCCGCGCAACAATCAATTTTTGATCACACAATCTGGGTGATCTGTTCGGATGGAGATTTGCAAGAAGGTGTGAGCGCCGAGGCACATTCACTCGCTGGCACCCAAGAGCTTGGAAATCTCAATGTAATTTACGATGACAATCGAATTTCTATTGAAGGCGATACACATAACGCCTTCACTGAAGATGTGTCAGCCCGTTACCGAGCATATGGTTGGCATGTCATTGATGTAGCTGCGGCCGCAGATGGAAGCGTAGATATTCCAGCACTTGATGCAGCGATGGTTGCGGCAAAGAAGGAAAGTTCAAAGCCTTCGCTGATCCGAATGAAATCAGTTATCGCATGGCCAGCACCTAAAGCGCGAGGAACAGCCGCCTCACATGGCTCTGCCTTAGGCGAAGATGAGATCAAACAAACCAAAGTTGAGTTGGGGCTTAATCCCGATGAACATTTCGCAATGCCAGCAGATGTTTTGGCACATGCTCGATTGGTAAAGGATCGTGGAGCACATGCTCGCGCGCAATGGAATGAAAAGTTTGAGCAATGGAGAACAAGTAACCCCGATAAAGCTTCGCTCTTAGCAAGGTTGCAATCACGATCACTTCCAACAGGATGGGACTCAAATCTTCCTGTCTTTGCTCCAGGTAAAGATGTGGCAACTCGCGCCGCATCAGGTGAAGTTATCAATGCAATTGCAGCTGTCTTGCCAGAGTTTTGGGGAGGATCGGCAGATCTTGCAGGATCAAACAACACAAGTATTAAGGGTGGCGGTTCCTTCTTGCCTGCAAGTAGCGCCATTGAAGGTGCAAATCCCTACGGACGAATCATTCACTTTGGAATTCGTGAGCACGCGATGGCATCAATTCTCAATGGAATTACTCTGCACGGTTTGACCCGCTCTTTCGGTGGCACCTTTGCAGTCTTTAGTGATTACATGCGTCCTGCGGTTCGACTTGCTGCACTGATGCAGATTCCTGCAACCTTTGTTTGGACACATGACTCAATTGGTGTTGGTGAGGATGGGCCTACGCACCAACCAATCGAACACTTTGCGGCGCTTCGAGCAATTCCTGGCTTAGATGTTATTCGCCCAGGTGATGCCAATGAGGTTACAGAGGCTTGGAAAAAGATCATCACTCGCGATCGCGCCTGCGGAATATTGCTCTCGCGCCAAAACTTGCCGGTCTTTGATCGCACAGTGTGTGAGGCTGCATCAGGCACTGCAAAGGGTGCCTATGTATTAAAGGATCTACCTCATCCAAAGGCGATCTTGATCGCGACAGGTTCAGAGGTTTCCTTGGCGATTGATGCACAAGCCGCGCTGGCTGCCGAAGGAATCAATGTTCGCGTTGTTAGTGCACCATGTCTTGAATGGTTTGCTGAACAAGATCAACAGTACAAAGACTCCGTCCTCTCCCCTGGTGTTGTGAAGATCAGTATCGAGGTTGGAATTGCACAAGGTTGGCGTGAACTTATTGGTGATTCAGGTGTGGCTATCTCCCTTGAACATTACGGGGCATCGGCTGACGCAAAGAGATTGTTTAAAGAGTTTGGTTTCTCAGTAGACAATGTTGTAGCTCAAGTAAAGAAGGCGATCTAATGACGGTTCAAGCGGTTTCGGCGGCGGGGACATCGATTTGGCTCGATGATTTGTCTCGCGCCAAGATCACATCAACCGAAGCTCACGCTTTGCCTGCTCGCATTAAGAACAGCGGTGTTGTTGGAGTAACCACTAATCCAAGTATTTTCAGTGCTGCAATCAGTGTTGCCGCAGAGTACGCAGCAGATATCGCTCTAATGAAAGACTCAACCGTTGATGAGGTAGTTAAGAAACTGACAACCGATGATGTTCGCCAAGCCTGTGACTTATTTACCGCTATCTATGCAGATTCACATGGTGTCGATGGCAGAGTCAGTATTGAAGTTGATCCACGTTTGGCTCATGACACTGAAGGAACAATCTCTGCAGGAAAAGAGCTGTGGTCAATTATTGATCGCCCCAACTTGATGATTAAGGTGCCTGCAACACTCGAGGGACTTCCAGCTATTACCGCGCTTATCGCTGCAGGAATTAGCGTGAATGTCACACTCATCTTCTCTGTTAAGCGCTACGGACAGGTCATTGAAGCCTTTATGAAGGGCGTTGAGCAATGTGAAAATCCCTCAACAGTTCATTCAGTTGCCTCCTTCTTTATTAGTCGTATCGATTCATCAGTTGATGCTCTTCTCAAAAAGAACGGTTCCCCTGAAGCAACCGCATTACTGGGTAAGGCTGCAATCGCTAATGCACACTTGGCCTACCAACTCTTTGAGGAGAAGTTTGATTCAGAGCGCTGGAACGCCCTAGCAAGTAAAGGCGCACACAAGCAGCGTCCACTGTGGGCATCTACTGGTGTCAAAGATCCTGCTTATGAAGATACTCGCTACGTGGTTGAACTGATCGCACCAAATACCGTGAACACTATGCCGCAATCAACTTTGGATGCGGTGGTTGACCATGGCGTTGTACGTGGCAACACCATTACTGGTAACTATGCAGTTGCCGTTGAGGTATTGAAGGCGCTCTCGGCGCTGGGCATTTCACTCGATGATGTAACAACTGAGTTAGAGATTGATGGTGTTAAAAAGTTTGCCCAAGCATGGGATGAGCTACTAGAGAATGTAAAGGCTGCGCAACAAGGATGATTTCAATCAAGGGAAGTGCTGTATCAAAGATCGATCGTTCCTCTGAAAAGTACAAAGCGCTGCAGGCATTCCATGAGCGTTTGAAAAGTAAGGACTCCACAATCTGGGGGCCACAAGCACAAGCAGAGGCTTCGATCCGTATGAACTGGATCGACTTACCTGAAACCTCTCGTGATCTTCTGCCACAGTTTGATGCACTTGCAGCAAAGCACCGAGACAAGAGCAATGTGATCTTGTGTGGAATGGGCGGTTCATCCCTTGGTCCAGAGGTGATCGCTCAAACCTTTTCAAAGAGTTTGTTTGTATTGGATTCAACAGATCCTGATTACGTAGCTCACGCCTTGGCATTTGATCTTGCAAAGAGCGTCGTAGTGGTGAGTTCAAAATCTGGTTCAACTATTGAAACCGCATCTCAGCGCGCACTTTTTGAAGGAGCGTTTAAAGATGCAGGATTAAATCCTGTCGATCACATGGTCTTTGTTACCGATCCTGGCTCACCGTTAGATAAACAGGTTCGTGAAGGTGGCTTTACCGTTGTTAATGCAGATCCACATGTGGGTGGGCGTTTTAGCGTCTTGAGTCCATTTGGTTTAGTACCTGCTGCATTAATCGGAGTAGATGTCTCTGTCTTGCTCGACAATGCAAGCGATACCAAGAATGCTTTCTTTGCTGACTCACAAACAATGTGTGACATCGCCTATCTATTGTCATATGTAGCAGATCAGTATGTTGCATTCACAGATGAAGCTTCAGGTATGCCCGGACTCAGCGACTGGATTGAGCAGTTAGTTGCAGAGTCGACGGGAAAAAATGAGGTGGGTCGTCTTCCGATAGTTGCAGAAAGCTCTCACAATGGGCGCGAAGGTAACGCCTTCTCTATCGCATTCACCGGTAACGCTGATCTAGTTGTTGAAGGTGATTTAGCTTCTCAGTTCATTGTGTGGGAATGGGTCACAGCGCTAGTTGGCGCTGCTCTTGCAATTGATCCCTTTAATCAGCCCAATGTGACTGAAGCGAAGGAGCAGACATCGGCGCTCTTGAATGAGTGGAAGGGTGTTTTGCCAACATTTACCGCGGATCTCACTGATGGAGCGGTTCAAATCTTTGGCGCTGGAAAGAATGCAACTGATGCATTAACGCAATTAATTGCAGCGGTGCCACATGATGGCTACATCGCGATTATGGCTTACCTTGATCGTCAAGATGATGTTGAGGTTGCAGAGCTTCGTGCGATCTTGGCTGATAAATCTGGACGCCCTGTGACCTTTGGTTGGGGTCCACGCTTCCTACACTCAACGGGTCAATTCCATAAGGGTGGGCAACAAAACGGTGTGTTCTTACAAATTACTGGAGATGTAAAGAAGGATGTAGCGATTCCGGGACAAAGCTACGGTTTCAAAACCCTAGTTGCAGCTCAAGCGCTAGGTGATGGTAAGGCGCTGGCTTCAAGAAAATACCCACTACTTCGATTTAATCTTTCAAATCGTGCAGTGGGTATCTCTGAATTACTTGATGCCGCTAAATCTCTGTAAGAGTTACTCGTCATCCTCGCCGCGAAGTTTGCGTAAAGCTTCTTCAAGAAGCTTCTCGCCCTCTGCATCTGTACGACGCTCCTTCACGTAAGCAAGGTGTGTCTTGTAAGGCACATTTACCTCAGGGCTAGGTGGATTGTTGCGATCGCGACCTGCTGGGTAGCCACACTTTGGGCAATCCCATTCAGCTGGAATAACAACCGTCTCTTCTACCGCAAATGAGGGACGAACTTCGTGACCGTTTGCGCAAAAATATGAAACATATGCGCGAGCGATTGAATCGCCACGCTCAGCTTCGCCCATTGGGCCTGCGCCAACACGACTTCCGCGAATTGCACTTGCCATGCGTATCCCCTTGTTTTACTTGCTAATGGATTAAAAAATTTTTACTTAAGAACGAGCGAGAGCGCAACAACGAGCGCAAACCACAGACCACCAGCAACGATTGTGATGCGATCGAGGTTCTTTTCAACGACAGATGAACCGCCGTAGTTTGATGAGACGCCGCCACCAAATAGATCAGATAGGCCGCTTCCCTTGCCCTTGTGAAGAAGTACCAAAAGGATCATGAGGACGCTCGTGATAACGAGTGCGATTGAGAGAGCTAGTTTCACTTTTCTTAAACTCCTAGTTCGTAGAGGGTAAGGATACCCGCCTGAAGGGGGTAATGCTTACTCCGTCACCGCGTGGAATTTAACGATCTTGGCCAATTCCTCAGGATCTAGGCTCGCTCCACCGATCAAAGCACCATCAACATCTGGCTTCTTCATGATTTCTACAATGTTTGAAGACTTCACAGAACCGCCATACAGGATGCGCATAGTGGCCGCGATCTCAGGTGAGCCGATGCTCTCTATCTCCTCACGGATTGAGGCACATACCTCTTGAGCATCTTCTGGAGTAGCTGTCTTACCTGTTCCAATCGCCCACACTGGTTCGTAGGCGATCACAATCTTCTTGAGCTCTGGCTTGGTGAAACCTTCTAGACCTGCGCGGATCTGACGAATCACATGACTTACATGTGTTCCCGCTTCACGAATTGCTAACTCTTCACCGACACAAAAGATTGGAGTGAGTTCATTAGCTAGCGCCGCTTTAATCTTTCGGTTAATAAGTGCATCTGATTCTTGATGAATTGCGCGTCGCTCTGAATGGCCGATCACTACAAAGGTGCAACCAAGCTTTGCAAGCATCGATCCAGAGATATCTCCAGTAAATGCACCGCTTGCTTCAGGTGAGAGATCCTGCGCACCGTATTGCAAACGCAGGCGATCTCCATCAACTAAGGTTTGAATAGAGCGGATATCTGTAAAGGGAGGAATGACTGCGACATCAACAGCGTCGTAATCCTTATCCTCAAGACCATAAACCAACTTCTGAGCAACTGCGATCGCCTCAAGGTGATTGAGGTTCATCTTCCAGTTTCCTGCCATTAATGGTTTACGCATTGTCCGCTCCTATGTTCAGTTTCTTTAGATCAATTCAAGTGCTGTAAGGCCAGGTAGTTCCTTGCCCTCTAAATATTCAAGTGAAGCGCCACCGCCGGTAGAAATGTACCCGAACTGTGAGTCAGCAAATCCTAAGGCTCGAACCGCAGCGGCAGAGTCTCCCCCGCCTACAACAGAGATTCCAGAAACCTCAGTTAATGCTTGAGCGACAACCTTTGTTCCTGCGGCAAAGTTAGGGAATTCAAAGACACCCATTGGACCATTCCAAAACAATGTCTTGCACTTAACAATCTCTGCAGCAAAAGCTGCCGCTGAAACCGGGCCAATATCTAGACCCATTTGATCTGCTGGAATTGCATCAGCAGAAACCAAGGTAGGTGTTGCATCGGCAGCAAATGTAGGTGCAACTACGATGTCGGTTGGAAGCAAAAGCTTTACGCCATTTTTTTCAGCGGTAGCGATTAGACCCTTAACAACATCAAGCATCTCCGCTTCAACGAGTGAGGTTCCAATCTCCTTGCCTTGAGCCTTAAGGAATGTGAAAACCATTCCGCCGCCGATTGCAAGAACATCAACCTTGCCGAGCAGGTTCTCGATGACGCCAAGTTTGTCGGAAACCTTTGCTCCCCCAAGAACAACACCGTAAGGGCGTTCTGGGTTTTGAGTGAGCTTCTTCAAAACCTCAACCTCAGCTGCAACTAACTTTCCAGCTGCATGTGGAAGTAGTTTGGGTAGATCAAAAACTGAAGCATGCTTGCGGTGAACTGCACCGAAACCATCGCCAACATAGAAATCAGCAAGCTGTGCTAGATCGGCAGCAAAAGCTGCACGCTCTGACTCCTCTTTGCTTGTCTCTGCAGCGCTGAAACGAATATTTTCTAGTAAAAGAATCTCGCCAGCCTTCAGTGATCCAGCTGCAGTAGTTACAGCGGCTCCTGTTACCTCGCCAGTGAACTTAACTTCACGACCTAGTAATTCGGATAAACGCTTTGCAACAGGTGCTAAAGAAAGTTCAGCTTTAGCTTCACCCTTGGGACGACCTAGGTGTGCCGCTATTACAAGTGATGCACCCTTTTCAAGTAAGGCTTGAATAGTAGGCAGCGAGGCTTTGATACGTCCGTCATCCTTAATAACTCCCTCTTTCAAAGGAACATTAAGGTCGCAACGAAGAAAGACCCGCTTTCCTGCTACATCAATTGTTGAAAGATCTGGCATTACAGAGTTTTGCCAACGTAATCGATCAAGTCAACGAGACGGTATTACCTTGGTAAGACCTGCGTCGAAGATACATGATGATGGATCGGTCACGATGTCTGAAGAAACAATTGGATCTTCAGTGTATGAAAGGAATCCCTTAAGTGGACCATTGGCAGCAGCCTTCATCGCTGCATTGATCTCTGCCGCTGTTGCTTCCTTTGCAAGCTCGACAGTTAGATCTGTTGCAGAACCTGTTGGAACTGGAACGCGCATTGCGTAACCATCTAGCTTGCCCTTGAGCTCTGGAAGTACAAGAGAGATCGCCTTTGCCGCACCTGTTGATGTAGGAATCATGTTTGTTGCCGCTGCACGTGCACGACGTAGATCCTTGTGTGGGAAGTCAAGAATTACCTGGTCATTTGTGTATGCGTGAATTGTTGTCATCAGGCCCTTAACAATTCCCCAGTTGTCCTGAAGAACCTTTGCCATTGGTGCAAGGCAGTTAGTTGTACATGATGCATTTGAAATGATGTTGTGCTTTGAACCGTCGTACTGTGTGTGGTTAACACCCATAACGATGGTGATGTCCTCATCAGTTGCAGGAGCTGAGATGATGACCTTCTTGGCACCAGCTGTGATGTGCTTTTGAGCATCTGCAGCCTTTGTGAAGATACCTGTTGATTCAACAACTACATCAGCCTTAACCGCTGCCCATGGCAGGTTAGCTGGATCGCGCTCTGAGAAAACCTTAATTGTCTTTCCACCAACGGTGATTGAGTCATCTGTGTATGTA
>JBEAVJ010000086.1:0-3782 GCA_041160995.1 Actinomycetota bacterium
GTAAATGTCACTTGCTGGAAAAAGAATCTTCATAACAGGTGGATCCCGAGGTATCGGTTTAGCAATCGCACTTCGTGCAGCACGTGATGGCGCATCAATCGCCATTGCAGCAAAGACATCTGATCCAAACCCAAAGCTTCCAGGAACGATTCACACAGCTGCAGCTGAAATTGAAGCAGCTGGCGGTAAAGCTTTGGCCATTCAATGCGATCTGCGTGATGAGGCTCAGATCGAAGCTGCGGTGGCTCAAGCCGCCGAAGCCTTTGGTGGCATCGACATTTTGATTAATAACGCTAGCGCTATCAATCTGACCCGTACCGATCAGACCCCTGCTAAGCGTTTTGACTTGATGTTTGATGTCAATGTTCGCGGAACCTTTTTAACTTCACAAGCAGCGCTTCCTTACTTGCGGAAATCTGCATCTGAGGGTCGCAACCCCCACATTCTCAACCTTTCACCACCACTTTCCATGAAGCCAATCTGGTTCAAAAACCATGTTGCTTACACGATGGCTAAGTATGGAATGAGCATGTGCGTACTTGGAATGGCTGAGGAGTTCAAGCGTGATGGAATTGGTGTGAACGCACTATGGCCACGTACCGTTATTGATACCGCTGCCTTACAAATGATTCCGGGTATCGATGCCTTAGCTGGACGTACTCCTGAGATTTTGGCAGATGCTGCTTACATCATCTTCAATCGTGATGCTAAAGAGTGCACAGGAAACTTCTTTGTCGATGATGTATTGCTTGCAAGTGAAGGAATTACTGATTTAGAGAAGTACTCAGTTACTCCAGGAACCAAGGATTTCCTTCTTGATTTCTTTCTAGACTAAACTGCACTCATGCGCAAAACACTCGTACTGTTTTTGGTTTCTTGTCTTGCAGTTCTAGCTATCCCTAGCTCTACAGCACATGTGACCATCGTTTCCTCATTTCCTGAGCAGTTTGGAAATGTGAACCCAATTCCTACCCAGGTATGGATCGAGTTCAGCGGTGAGCTCCAAACCCTAGATGGACAAGCGGTTAACACCCTTGAAGTTATTGATTCCACCGGAATCGCCGTCAACTATGAAGATCCAATTATTAGTGGAGCAAGAATCACCACGAAAGTTTCAGGACAGAGCGCGCCAGGTGTTTTTACAGTTAAGTATCGAGTCGTTGGCGATGATGGTCATGTGATTGAAGGGGAGTACACCTTTAACGCATCTCCTGATTACGCAGCTGAACCGACCGCTATGCCAATTAGCTCGACCGGTGAAGGCTCATCAATACCTACAGGCGGGATTCTGCTCGGAGGGTTAGTGCTGGTGTTTTTAGGTGGAGTTGTGATGAAAGCAATTAATCGGAGAAAGTAGTTATGGCTTCATTTGATGTAGAGATTAATGGCGCAAATGTTATCGAGGAGTCTGAGCGTTCAGGCAAAGCTCGATCTTTGTTTTGGCCGTGGGCAGGTGCCAATGTTTCATTATTGGCATTGTCGTATGGCGCCTTTTTCCTTGGCTTTGGTGTCTCATTTAGACAAGCAACAATCGCTGCCTTCATAGGAACAATTGGCTCCTTCTTGCTTGTCGGAATAAGTTCACTAGCTGGCAAGCGTTCTAATGCGCCAACGATGGTTCTTTCTCGAGCATCATTTGGGGTAAAGGGCAGCAGAGTGCCAGGAGCGCTCTCATACTTAATCTTTGTTGGGTGGGAGATTGTCCTAGTTTCCCTTGCAACATTGGCTACTGGAACTATCTTTGCTCGCATTGGTGGGATTGATCGCAACCTCTCATTACTACTGGGATTCACCATGGCTGCGACTCTGACAGTAATCGGGGGAGTTCTCGGCTTTAAAGTCATTATGAGGCTTCAGAAGTTGCTTACAATCGTTATTGTTGTAATGACTTTGTTTTACATCGGATTAACCTTTGATAATGTTTCATGGAATTCAGTTACATCAATTCCAGATGGAAGTTTTCAAAGCTTTGTTGGCGCAGTGATCTTTGCAATTACGGGAATCGGACTTGGCTGGGTAAATGCTGCCGCCGACTACTCTAGATATTTGCCCCGCACCGTTTCAAGTAAATCGGTGGTTGGGTGGACGGTTTTAGGTGCATCCATAGTTCCAATCATTCTCGTTATCTACGGAGCTGCGCTCTCTGGAAGTAGCAAAGCACTCAGTGATGCAATTTCGATGGATCCTATTGGTGCGTTAACCACATTACTTCCAACCTGGTTTTTAATTCCATTTGCCCTGGCTGCAATCCTTGGCCTAGTAGGCGGTGCAATCTTGAATCTCTACTCTTCAGGATTAGCGTTGGTCTCTATGGGTGTTCCCATAAAACGATATCAAGCAGCCATTATTGATGCGATCATCATGTTTGGTGGCGCGATTTATATCGTGTGGGTGGCGGACAATTTCTTCTATCCATTCCAGGGTTTCTTAATCACCTTGGGTGTCCCGGTAGCGGTCTGGTCCTCAATTTTTGTTGCCGATGTTCTTATACGCAAAAAAGCATATAGTGAGAGAGATTTGTTTGATGCTAAGGGAATGTACGGATCGGTGAATATAGGATCGATTGTGCTCATGGTGCTTGGATCGATTATTGGTTGGGGTTTTGTGACCAATACATTTGCGCCATGGCTTGAATGGCAGGGATATTTCTTAGATCTCATCGGAGGCAAAGATGGTCCTTGGGCGTACTCAAACATCGGTGTCATATTTGCTCTGCTTTTTGGCTTCTTTGGCCATGTACTGCTTGCCACGCGAAAAGTTCGAGCGCAGGAGAGTTTGCTCAGTTAGAGTTACGACATGAGACATCGGATGGCACCGCTTCGGGATTTCCTGAATCGCGAATCAACAAGCGGAGTTCTCATCTTGTTGGCTTCAGCACTCGGCCTGTTAACCGCCAACTCTCCGCTATCTGACAATTACTTTTCTACCTTAGATTTCCGGATATCGCTAGGAGCCGATTGGTACCTGATTGATCTCTCCATACTCAAAGTAATCAACTACCTACTGATGAGCATCTTCTTCTTTGTCGTCGGTTTAGAAATCAAGCGTGAGTTAACAACAGGCCACCTTGCCTCATTCAAAAAAGCACTACTGCCATTTGTTGCAGCGCTAGGTGGCATGGCTGTTCCTGCCTTGATTTACCTCGCTATCGCAGGTGGTGTCGCACCGGGTGGTTGGGGAGTACCTGTCGCCACCGACATTGCGCTAGCTGTTGGCTTGTTAACGATGATCGGACCAACAGTTGCAGCTTCATTACGTTCATTCCTGCTGGCACTTGCTGTCATAGATGACATCGGTGCAATCCTTGTAATCGCATTTGTGTATTCAACTGGAATCAATTTTTCTTGGTTGGCAGCAGCATTTCTATCTATCGCCTTTATCGCCGCACTTAAAAAGGGTGGGGTCGAATCCACACTTGTTTACTCGCTCTTTGCCTTTACTCTGTGGTTCTCGCTTTACAAGACTGGTGTTCATCCAACCTTAGCTGGAGTGATTTTAGGGTTAATGACCCCCAACATTGTTCGCAAGCGCACCAAGGTTGAAGATGTTGATGATGGTTCAGTTTCAGTCATTGAGTGGTTAGAACACAAATTCCATCCGATCAGTACATTTCTAGTTGTGCCAGTTTTTGCATTCGCAAACACCGGGGTAGTCATAACCATGGAATCAATCAAGGGTGCATCGCAGTCGCTCGTTGCATGGGGAATCTTCTTCGGATTGGTTATTGGAAAGCCTGTGGGTGTTCTCTTGGCCTCAATCTCTGCCAAGCGTTTAAAGCTTGC
>JBEAVJ010000087.1:0-6630 GCA_041160995.1 Actinomycetota bacterium
GAATAAGTGAAGCGAAGAGACTAAGTGCTGACGAGACCAACATCGCAATATAGGTCTTGCGATAAGCCCGCAAACGCTCGATTGTTCCGGTCTCAGACATGTTCAGAGTTTACCTTCTTTCTGGATTGCTGGAACCCTGCCATCTAAGTTCAAGAGCCTGATAGCGTTTTCGCATGGCGACCCTAGAAGCACTTTTGAAGTCGCCCGATCAATCTGTTCGACTAAAAGCCGCACTTGCCGCTGGAACTTATCCAAATCTAGATCACATTGAAGTTCTCATTAGGCAATGTGCAAGTGAATCTGATTTTTTCGTAAGAGACACCCTGTCGTGGGCACTCATGAGACAGGACCGCCCAACGGTTGTGCAACGACTAATTCCTGAATTGAAATCAGCAAATCCGCAGTCCCGAAGTCAAGCACTTCATACACTTTCAAAAATTGGCGATAAGGAAAATTACGAGCTGATAACTCGAGACTTACTATTGGATCCAGATGACTTTGTTGCATCAACCGCCTGGCGGTCTGCCTCTGTTCTTGTTCCCGATGCAGACAAGCCAGCTTTAGTTGAAGTTCTGATTTCTCAACTTGGACGAGGCGATTCGGATACTCAATTTGGTCTGACTAGATTTCTCTGTGCTATCGGCGAACCGATAGTTGCGCCGCTCATGCAAGCAGCACAATCAGCAGATGAAACAGTTCGAACTCAGGCTGAATTCACCTTGATTCGTTTTCAGGAGATGGAGTTAGAGAAAGTAAAAAAGAAGTAAATCTTGTGGGCGGTGAGGGTTTCGAACCCCCGACATTCTCGGTGTAAACGAGACGCTCTACCACTGAGCTAACCACCCGGTATTGCAGACCCAAATCTTAACTGTAATCAGCGTTTTCACGCGCTGCCCAGCCATTCTTAACTTCCCAACGAAGAATTCCTTCTTTGTCTATCAAGAAGCTGCCGCGCAGAGCACAACCCTTTGACTCTTCAAAAACACCATAGGCCTTTGCGACTGCGCCGTGTGGCCAGAAATCTGAAAGCACAGGGAACTCGTACTTTTCTTGCTCTGCAAATACTCGTTGCGTAAATGGTGAATCACATGAAATCGCAAGCAGTTGTAGATCATCATTTTGGAATGATGAAAGATCATCGCGCAATGCGCAAAGCTCACCTGTGCATGTTCCTGTAAATGAGAATGGGTAGAACATCAATAAGACATTCTTCTGCCCCTTAAATGAGGAGAGTGAAACCTTTTCTCCGTGTTGGTTTGCAATTTCAAAATCTGGCGCGGCTTGTCCGATAGTTAAAGTCATGCCGCAAACTTACCTCTTGCCCGCCTTACGTGCCACTAATCGAGTTGCGGTCCAATCCTTTGCGAGCGCAATAGTCGATGTAACACTCAATCCTGCAATAGGTGCTGCATCTTGGATATCACTTGGCTCAACATGTCCATCGCGGCCTACCTTTGGTGTGAAGACCCAGATCGGACCTGTTTCAGATAAGTAGGTAAGCGCATCCATTAACTCATCAACTAAATCTCCATCACCATCGCGCCACCAGATGATGACCGCATCGACAACTTCAGTGGTTGATCCTTCTAAGAACTTGGTTCCTGTGATCGCCATGAGCTGATCTCGAAGTGTGGAATCACAGTCGCTATCGTGGCCAACCTCCAAAACGAGGTCATCCTTGGCCAATCCCATACGTGTAGGCACAGGCTAAGTCCACACTTTGGAGGCCCTGAGCGCAAGAGGAAGACCGGCTCAATTTCACACCCGCTCAATTTCCACTTAGGGGGCTGTAAGGGCGAGAATAAGCCCATGAGCGAAATCTTTGATGCATCAGAAGTCAATATTGAACAGCTTGTAGATACCGACCCCACTGAGTCAGCTGAATGGAGAGCCTCCTTTGATGCCGCTCTCAAAGCTGCAGGTCCGGTCCGCGCTCGCTACTTGATGCTCAATCTTCTCGACCATGCCAGAGAGCGCAATGTTGGAATTTCTTCACTTCGCACCACCGATTACATCAACACGATTCCACCAGAGCATGAAGCAAAGTTTCCTGGTGATGAAGATCTAGAACGAAAGATTCGCCGCATCAACCGCTGGAACGCGGCGATGTTGGTTCACCGTGCACAGCGTCCAGGTGTTGGTGTTGGTGGACACATTTCAACCTACGCCTCTTCTGCTGCGCTCTATGAAGTTGGTTTCAATCACTTCTTCCGCGGACAAGATCACCCAGGTGGCGGAGATCAGATTTTCTTCCAGGGACATGCAAGCCCAGGAATGTATGCACGCGCATTTCTTGAGGGTCGTTTAACGGAAAACCAACTCGATGGTTTCCGTCAAGAGCTTTCACATCAAGGTGGCGGACTTTCTTCTTATCCGCACCCACGTTTGATGCCAGATTTCTGGCAGTTCCCAACTGTGTCTATGGGTATCGGACCGCTTAATGCAATTTATCAAGCGCGTTACAACCGTTACCTACATAACCGCGGAATCAAAGACACAAGTGATCAAAATGTTTGGGCCTTCCTTGGTGATGGTGAAGTTGATGAAGTAGATACATTGGGTGCAATTGGTCTTGCCACTCGCGAGAAGTTAGACAACTTAACCTTTGTTATTAACTGTAACTTGCAACGTCTTGATGGCCCTGTTCGCGGAAATGGAAAGATTATTCAAGAGCTTGAATCGATCTTTGGTGGCGCTGGCTGGAATGTCATTAAGGTCGTGTGGGGCCGTGGTTGGGATCCACTTCTGGCGCAGGATCGCGAGGGCGCACTTGTAAAGATTATGAATGAAACCCTTGATGGTGATTATCAAACATTTAAGGCTGAATCTGGAAAGTATGTTCGCGATAACTTCTTCGGTCGCGATCCACGTACTGCAGCAATGGTTGCTAATTGGTCAGATGATCAAATCTGGAACCTCAAGCGTGGTGGACATGATTATCAGAAGCTATTTGCTGCCTATACAGCTGCAACTCAAAAGAATGGCCGCCCAACAGTTATTTTGGCTAAGACAGTTAAGGGCTGGACACTTGGTTCACACTTCGAGGGTCGTAACTCAACGCACCAGATGAAGAAGATGACCCTGGAAGATATTCAAAAGTTCCGCGACACATTGCACTTAGATATTCCAGATGAGAAGTTAGATAAGTATCTACCTCCTTATTACAAGCCTGCTGCAGATTCACCAGAGGCTAAGTACCTTGCTGAACGTCGTATTGAGCTGGGTGGATCAATTCCGCGTCGTCGTTCAATTTCCCGTCCATTAACTATGCCTGCTGATTCTGTTTATGAATCTGTAAAGCGCGGTTCCGGACATCAGGAGATCGCTACAACTATGGCTTTTGTCCGTATGTTGAAGGATCTTGTTAAGGATCCGGGTCTTGGGAATCGAATTGTTCCAATCATTCCTGATGAGGCTCGTACCTTTGGTATGGATTCACTCTTCCCAACGATGAAGATTTACTCACCGCATGGTCAGCAGTACACAGCGGTAGATCGTGAATTGATGTTGTCCTACAAGGAATCAACATCTGGTGTGATCCTTCACGAAGGTATTAATGAGGCAGGATCGGTTGCATCATTTACAGCTGTTGGATCCTCCTACTCAACACATGATGAACCAATGATTCCGATGTACATCTTCTACTCAATGTTCGGTTTCCAGCGCACAGGAGATGCTTTCTGGGCTGCTGCAGACCAAATGGTTCGCGGATTTGTTATTGGTGCAACCGCTGGACGCACAACACTCAACGGTGAAGGTTTGCAGCATGAAGATGGTCACTCACATCTGCTAGCAGCTACTAACCCTGCAGTAGTTTCATACGATCCAGCATTTGCATACGAGCTAGGCCATATTGTTAAAGATGGTCTTCGCCGTATGTATGGTGAAAACAGCGAGAATGTTTTCTACTACCTCACTGTTTACAATGAGCCATATGTACATCCTGCAGAGCCTGAAAATCTTGATACTGATGGATTGCTCAAGGGAATTTACTTGTACTCACCTGCCAAGAGTTCACGCAAGAAAAACGCACAGATCTTGGCATCGGGTGTTGGAGTTAACTGGGCCATGAAGGCGCAACAACTCCTTGCAGATGATTGGGGCGTCAACGCTTCAGTGTGGTCTGTGACTTCATGGAATGAGCTTCGTCGCGATGGTCTAGAGACCGATCGCCACAACCTGCTCAATCCAACAGATCGTCGCAGCGCTTACATCACCAAGAAGTTGGCACATACAAAGGGTCCAGTAGTTGCAGTCAGCGATTTCATGCGCGCTGTACAGGATCAGGTTGCGCCATGGGTTGATCGCCCCTTCTACTCACTTGGAACAGATGGCTTTGGTTTGTCAGATACTCGTGGTGCATTACGCCGCCACTTCAAGGTAGATGCTGAATCAATCGCTGTTGCCGTGTTGCAGCAACTCTGTAACCAAGGTGAAATCAAGCAAAGCATTGTCACGCAGGCGATGGATAAGTATCGTATCCATGATGTCTCAGCTGCAGATGCTGGCAATACAGAAGGCCAATCACAGATATCTCCCCCGCGGTTTACTTCGGGGGAGAATTTGTTGCGGTAAAGGCGATTGCTAAAGAGAGCATTTCAGTAGCTGCCACAATCATTATTGAAGGTCATGAAACACTTACCGCAGAAGTTTGCCTATACAACGCAAAAGAGAAGATGGTTGATTGCCAACCATTAGTACAGCGCTGGCCAGGAACAGATCGATATGAAGGTCAATTCACAGTTCCAGCTGAAGGTGACTTTTACTTCGTCATTAAAGCATCAAGTACATCCATGTACCGAACCGTGACAGGTGAATCTGAAAAGTATCCGGTTCGAGCAGATCGAGATCGCGCTCTTGTTGGCTCTTGGTATGAATTTTTCCCACGAAGTGAAGGTGCTGTTAGAAATGCAGATGGCACAGTTGTAAGTGGAACTTTTGCAACCGCTACAAAAAGATTACCTGGTGTGGCAGCAATGGGCTTTGATGTCTTATATCTTCCACCAGTTCATCCAATTGGAGTTGCGCACCGTAAAGGCAAGAACAACACCTTAGATGCCAAAGCTGATGACTGTGGAGTTCCCTGGGCGATCGGAAACTCTGATGGCGGACATGATGCGATTAATCCAGCTTTAGGAACGATGAAGGATTTTGAAGATTTCGTAAAAGCTGCAGGTAAGCAAGGTCTTGAAGTTGCCATGGATTTAGCGCTACAGACTTCGCCTGATCATCCTTGGGTTAAGAGCAATCCAGAATGGTTTAACAAGCGGGCAGATGGAACTATCGCATACGCCGAGAACCCACCTAAGAAGTACCAAGATATCTACCCAATCAACTTTGATGATGATTACGAAGGTATCCGCAATGAAGTATTGCGAGTTATTCGTTTGTGGGTTTCCAAGGGTGTAAAGATTTTTCGAGTTGATAATCCGCACACCAAGCCGGTGCACTTCTGGCAGGACTTACTGGCAATTGTGTACAAAGAGAGCCCAGAGGTTGTTTTCTTAGCGGAAGCATTTACCCGCCCTGCAATGATGCACGCATTAGGAAAGGCTGGTTTCCACCAGTCATATACATATTTCACCTGGCGAACAAGCAAGTGGGAGCTCACCGAGTACGGACGTGAAGTTGCACAAGGAACAAGTGCCTTCTTTAGACCAAACTTTTGGGTTAATACGCCTGATATCAATCCATTCCATTTGCAGAGTGGAAACCCAGCGATCTTCGCACTACGTGCAGTCTTAGCTTCTACCCTTACTCCCTCATGGGGAATGTATGCAGGGTATGAACTGTATGAACATCGCGCCTTCAAAGAAGGTGGCGAGGAGTACATGGACTCTGAAAAGTACGAGATCAAGGTTCGCGACTGGGAAGGTGCAGGTAAGAAAGGTTTAACACTTGCTCCATTTATCGCTCAATTAAATGCGATTCGTAAAGCCCACCCCGCGCTGCAAAGACTTCGTAACTTAACTTTCCATGACACAGACTCTGATGCGATCATCGCTTATTCAAAGCGCGAAGGAAAAGATCTTGTACTTGTAGTTGTAAACCTAGATCCAAGCTTTGCTCAAGGAACAACGGTTCATTGGAATATGGAAGCACTTGGTTTTTCCAGTAACGAGTTTGAGGTAAAGGATCTACTTGATGGCTCAACAATGACCTGGAGCCCACACACCTATGTTTCACTTAATCCAACACGTCCTGTTGGAAAAGTCGCCCATATCGTTTCGGTAAAGATCTAACGTGGGCGTATTCTCAAAGCTTTTTAAAGGTCAAGCTAGCAACAGCATTCAACCTGCCTCATTTCTCAACCCTCATTCATCATTAGGTGAGTTAGATCTTTATCTGATCGCAGAAGGTCGTCATGAACAGCTCTGGAAAGCACTTGGCGCACAGGTAAAGCGTGATGATTCGGGAGCATTGCTGGGCACTGCTTTTTCTGTTTGGGCTCCTAACGCTCAAGCGGTTTCCTTAATTGGAGATCATAATTATTGGGATCGCAACTCTCACAAAATGCATCGCATCGGATCTTCAGGAATTTGGGAGATCTTTGTCGCTGATATTGGAGTAGGCACAAAGTACAAGTTTGCTATTTGTGGAATTGATGGACGCTGGGTTGACCATGCAGAT
>JBEAVJ010000088.1:0-3757 GCA_041160995.1 Actinomycetota bacterium
CATGGCCGATAAGAATGATGACATGAAAGCAAGAATGCTTGCTGCCCTTGAAGCTAAGAAAAATAAGCCAGGTGCACCAGGTACTCAAAACCATTCTGAAACGGGATCAAAGATTCGTGGCGGACAACGCAGCGGTGGTGCACCACAGGTTCAGCGCAAAGCAGGTCCTTCAGGATCTGGCTCTGCTGGCTAAAACTTTTTAAATCTTTTTACAACAAACCACGACGTTCTAGCAACGGCTCGATCTTTGAATCGCGACCCCGGAAGTTACGGAACATCTGCATTGAATCAATTGATCCACCGCGACCAAGAAGTGTGTTCTTGAAGTGTTCCCCGTTTTCGCGCTTTAAGCCGCCATTCTCCTTAAACCAATTAACGGTATCTGCATCCAAAACCTCAGACCAGATGTAGCCGTAATACCCTGATGAGTATCCACCGGCAAAGATGTGACTGAAGTAGGTAGAGCGATAACGTGTTGGAACAGGTGCGAAATCAAGACCGTAATCCTTGATCGCTTGAGCCTCAAATGCCACAACATCGGTGACCTTTGCCGCTTCTTCTGTGTTCAGCGAGTGCCACGCTAGATCCAAAATAGCTGCAGCCAAGTAACTTGTTGTTGCATGTCCTTCATTGAAGGTACGTGCTGCATTCAAGTTATCGATCCACTCTTGCGGCAACTTTTCGCCGGTTTCATGGTGGCGGGCATAGTTTTCAACTACCTCAGGCCACAAGATCCACATCTCATTTACTTGTGATGGGAATTCAACGAAGTCGCGTTGAACACTTGTTCCTGAAACACGTGGATACTTAACCTGCGACAAGAAGCCGTGAATCGCATGCCCAAACTCATGGAACAAAGTAGTTGTTTCATCAAATGTGAGAAGTGTTGGCTTACCTGCAGGTGGCTTTGGAATATTCATGTTGTTAACAACAACTGGAAGTTGATTGAACAGGAAGTTCTGATCAACCAAGTTATTCATCCAGGCTCCGCCACGCTTTGAATCACGGGTGTAGAAGTCTCCGATAAACAAACCAACCTTTGACCCATCCGCATTATTGATTTCAAATGCGCGAGCCTCTGGGTGATAAGTAACTAGATCTGGACGTTCCTTAAATGTGACACCAAATAACTTATTAGCTGCAAAGAAGACACCATCATGAAGCACCCGCTCAAGTTCAAAGTATGGGCGCATCTTTGAGGTATCAATGTTGTACTTTTCTAAGCGCACCTTCTCGGTGTAGAAACCCCAGTCCCAGCTTTCAATATCTGTTCCAGCTGATTTCTTTAGATCTTCTGCTTCAGCCTTTGCATTGCGAACAGCAGCTGGAGCAATCTTGCGAAGCATCGCATGCACATTGTCTGGATGCTCAGCTGTTTGCACTGCAATTACATGCTCTGCATGTGTTTCCTTACCAAATAATTTTGCGCGTTCTGCACGCAGTTTTACCATCTTGAGCAGTACTGGCTTATTGTCATTGTCATTTGCTCGGTTTGCCTTCAGCAGTGAGGCTTCCATGATCTTCTTGCGAAGCCCACGGTTGGTTAGTGAGTCGAGCACAGGATTACCGGTGAAGTTCACCATTCCAATAAGCCACTTGCCATCATGTCCGCGATCCTTCGCAGCAGCAGCCGCCGCTGCGATTTCATTCTCGCTAAGGCCATCTAGATCTTCTAGTGATTCAACCAAAACAGCTAAATCATTGGTGTCTGCCAAAACATTCTTTGAAAACTGTGTTTCAAGTGAAGATAGCTCTTCATTGAGCTCTTTGAGGCGTGCACGCTGTGAATCTGTTAAATGTGCTCCAGCATGGATTAAATCCTTGTAGTAACGCTCAAGTAACCAGGCATCTTCGCTATTTAGACCAAGTGATTCACGAGCCTCGTAAAGATCCTTGATTCGCTTAAACAGCGCTGGGTTTAAACTAATTGAATCCTGATGTGCCGCTAACTTTGGCGCGATCTCTTCTTCAATCGCATCCAGAGCATCGTTGGTGTCACTCGAAGACTTGTTATAAAAAACAAGCAACATACGCATTAAGTACTGCCCACTCTTTTCGAGAGCAACAATTGTGTTTTCAAATGTTGCAGCACCCGGAGTATCAAGAATTGCTTGAACTTCAGCTAACTGTTCCGCGCATCCTTCGTAAAATGCGGGCAGGTAGTGCTCCTCTTTAATCTGAGCAAATGGTGGCAGCTCATATTCAAGGGTGCTTCGTTGGGCAAATGGATTCGCGTTAGTCATAACGCGAAACCTATCAATTAACGGAAGTTTTAACGAGGGCGACGACGACGTTGACTTGAGTTAGGACGTGGACGCTTTCCGCCGCTACGTACTGACTTTTCAACGATTGGCACGATGTAAGGAATACCTGATGGCTCCTGTGCGCCCGTAATCTTCATTAATTCAGTGCTTAATGGTGTAACTCCAACAAACTTAGGGGTTACTCCTGCACGCTGTGTAAGTCCACCAATCGACTTTTGCTGACGTGTAGTCGCAAGAGTGACAACAGTTCCGGCCTCACCCGCACGAGCAGTACGACCTGCACGGTGTAGGTAATCCTTGTGATCTGTTGGTGCATCTACATGCACAACCAGTGAAATTCCATCTACGTGAATACCGCGAGCTGCAACATCTGTCGCAACTAGAGCAGCGTTTGGAGTCTCCTTGAAGAGCGCCAAGGTGCGTGTACGAACAGCTTGTGACTTTCCGCCGTGCAGTGCACCAACTGGAACACCTGCATGAGCAAGCTTGTCAGCCAAACGATCTGCACCGCGCTGAGTCTTTACGAACAAGATCGTCTTACCGTTACGAGCAGCAACCTGATTTGTGATGTCATCTTTATCAGTTGGGTTCATAACCAATACGTAGTGCTCCATTGTTGAAACAGAGGCACGGTCATTTTGTAGTGAGTGAGTCTTTGGATTCTTCAGATACTGACGAACCAATGAATCAACACCACGATCTAGGGTTGCAGAGAACAGTAAACGCTGACCATCAAGCTTTGCCTGATCAAGGATTTCCTTAACAACAGGCAAGAAGCCCATATCTGCCATCTGATCTGCTTCATCAAGAACAGTAATTTGTAGTTGATCTAATTGAACTTCACCCTTGTTAAGAAGATCGATTAAACGACCAGGTGTAGCAACCAAGATTGCAGTTCCACGACGCATTGCAGTGATCTGCTTTGAGTATGACATTCCACCGGCAACAACAACTGATTCGTGGCCAATTGAACGTGCAAGAGGCATTAGAACTTCATCAATTTGCTGTGCAAGTTCACGTGTTGGAGTTAAAACAAGTGCCAATGGCTTATGAGGCTTTGCAACCTTGCCATTGAGATTGTTAAGGAGCGCTAAACCAAATGCAAGAGTCTTTCCTGAGCCAGTTTGTCCACGACCCAAGATGTCATGACCCGCAAGAGCATCTGGAAGTGTTGCAATCTGAATAGGGAATGGATGCATGATTCCTTGCTTGCTTAGCGCGTTCACAAGTGGCGCTGCAATTCCTAGATCAGCAAATGTTGTTGTGATCTCAGTTAGGGGAGTTGCATCAACAAGATTTGCATCTGCAAGGTTTGCTGAAATGTAGTTGTCATCAGCACCGAAATCGACCGCTGCATTTGAATGAGACTTAGCGTGCTTCTTAAAATCATCACGAGCATATGCTGGTGAATCATTGCGGCGATCGCGTACTGGACGCTCTGCACGGAAGTTAGCTGCACGTGTATCTGGTGCAACGCTGCTCTTCTTTGGACG
>JBEAVJ010000089.1:0-3728 GCA_041160995.1 Actinomycetota bacterium
ACAACCTCGGGAATTCCACCTACGCGGGAGCCAAGAACTGCAGTTTCACAGCCCATAGCTTCAAGGTTCACAATTCCAAGTGGCTCATAGATTGATGGACACACAAACAAATCCGCTGCCGTTAACATCGCAGTTAACTGATCGTGGGGGAGCATCTCTTTAATCCACCACACATTGCTGCGAGTTGATTGAAGCTCTGCAATTAAGGCAGCAACCTCATTTCCAATACCTTCTTCATCGGGACTTCCGGCAGCCAACACCAAGCCATACTCTGCAGGAACATCCTTCCAAGCACGCAGTAAATGTGCCAAACCCTTTTGACGAGTAATGCGCCCGACAAAAATCGCATAAGGACCATTGATGCCAAAGCTTTCCGGAACAGATGCATCATGGTTGGGTGCAAACTTGTTTGTATCAACACCATTACGAATAGTGACAACCTTTGCGGGATCAATAGCGGGGTAGGCCTTCAAAACATCGGCACGCATTCCATCACTAACTGCGATGATTGCAGTTGCTGCTTCGTAAGCGGTTTTTTCTGCCCATGATGAAATTCGATATCCGCCGCCTAATTGTTCCGCTTTCCATGGTCGCAATGGCTCTAAAGAGTGAGCGCTGACAATGTGGGGGATTCCATGTTGAAGCGCTGCAACATGACCTGCCATATTTGCATACCAAGTATGTGAGTGAACAACATCTACATGACCAAGATGTGTAGCCATTTCAAGATCAATCGCTAAAGCTTGAACCGCAGGATTTGCATCAGCAAAACCATCAGGCAGCGAGTAACCAAAAGCATCATCTCTTTTTCCGCCAAAGCAGTGAACATCGACATGAACATCCTTGATGGTGCGAAGGGCTTGCGTTAACTGGAGGACATGCACCCCAGCGCCACCATAAATGGCCGGTGGCCACTCCTTGGTAACGATTCCAACCTTTAACGCGGTCATATCTTTGTAAACCTCTTCCTTGGGCAAGGGTGAAAGGCTATCGTTAAGACATGGCCAAACTGCAACTTCCGCTCAGCATCGTTCTTGCTGGTGGCGAAGGAAAGCGCTTAATGCCGCTTACAGCAGATCGTGCCAAGCCTGCAGTTCCATTTGGTGGCTCATATCGTTTAATTGATTTTGTTTTATCAAACCTTGCAAATGCCAACATGCTCAAAATCGCAGTGTTGACTCAGTACAAATCTCACTCACTTGACCGCCACATCACAACAACCTGGCGTATGTCCTCATTGCTTGGAAATTACATCACCCCTGTTCCTGCCCAACAGCGTTTAGGACCACGTTGGTATACAGGTAGCGCCGATGCGATTTTGCAGAACTTCAATTTGATTCATGATGAAGATCCAAAGCATGTCTTGGTTTTTGGTGCAGATCACGTGTACCGAATGGATCCAATGCAGATGTTCCAGCAGCATGTTGAATCTGGTGCTGGTGTAACAGTTGCAGCAATTCGCATGCCACGATCAGAGGCTCATGATTTTGGTGTTATTGAATTAGCAGATGATGGAATCACAATAAAGGCCTTCCATGAAAAGCCTGCTAATCCACCCGCTATGCCAGGCCATCCTGAGCTCTCACTAGTTTCAATGGGTAATTACATTTTCAAACGTGATGTGATGGAAGAAGCGTTAATTCTAGATTCTGAGGATATTGAATCTCGACATGATCTTGGTGGAAACATCATTCCATTCCTAACATCACAAGGTCAGGCAAAGGTGTACGACTTTGCTAACAATGTTGTACCAGGAGAAACCGAGCGCGATAAGGGTTACTGGCGCGATGTGGGTTCAATCGATGCGTACTACGACGCACACATGGACCTTGTTTCTGTTCACCCAATCTTTAATTTATACAACCGTGAATGGCCTTTGCTCACAAATCCACCATCACTTCCTCCCGCCAAGTTCAGCGAGGGTGGTTCGGCACATGATTCAATTGTTGGAGCGGGATCGATTGTCTCTGGCGGAATACTGCATGGATCGGTTGTTTCCTACGACGTTTCAGTGGGGAAAGCCGCCATTGTCGAGGGCACAGTCTTAATGCCTAATGTGCGTATCGGGGAGAAAGCGATTATTCGCAAAGCGATTTTGGATAAGAGTGTGGTTGTGGATCCAGGCGCACAGATTGGTGTTGATCTAGAGCGGGATCGCCAACGATTTACAGTCAGCGATGGTGGAATTGTTATTGTCGGTAAGGGTGTTCGCGTTACCGTCTAACTCCAGCTTTCTGTATTTGCCTTCAACTCTTTGTATCGCGCCATTACATCAGGTGTTGCAGCACTTGAGTGATGAGTTACTTCTCCTAAATTCCAATTAGGCATTTCACCCAGTAAAGCCCATGCAGCTTGCTTCGCTGCACCATCGGCCACGTATTCACCAGCTGGAGGAACCAAAACTTCACGACCAAACAATGCGCTAGCAATTACTGGAACCGCTGGATTCTTCGCTGCGCCACCAATTAACAAAATACGGTTTACGCCAACACCAAGTGCAACTAGCGCATCAACGGCATCTGCCAATCCTGCCAGCATTCCTTCAACCATTGCACGAGCAATATCAGCTTGATTTGAGTTGTTTAAGTTCATACCTGCAAAGACTCCAGTTGCCTTTGGGCGATTTGGAGTTCGCTCACCTTCAAAGTAAGGAAGAAGTGTTAAGCCATTAGCGCCAGGCTTTGCAGCAAGTGCAAGTTGTGCAACCTCATCATGGTTCTTACCTAAAATTCTGCAAGCAGCATCCAAGATTCTTGCTGCGTTTAATGTGCACACCAATGGCAGGTAACGACCTGTGGCATCTGCAAAACCTGCAACCGCACCAGATGGATCATGTGTTGGAGTTTCAGATACGGCAAAAGCTGTTCCACTTGTTCCTAAGGAAACAATCACATCTCCGGGTTGTGCTTGTAGACCTAAAGCAGCACCGGCGTTATCTCCAGCTCCTGCAGCGATCGGAATTCCCGAAGGTGTTGTTCCGCCAAACTGTGATGGCTCAATGATTTTAGGAAGTGTTAACTCTTGATCATGACGAAGGGCTAGACGCACGATATCTTCACGGTAATGAGATGTGCTGGGATCAAAGTATCCAGTTCCCGATGCATCGCTTCGGTCGGTAAATAACTTTGATAAATCCTTGCCACCTTGTAGCTGCCACGACAACCAATCGTGAGGTAAGGCGATAGAGGCAACGCGGGCTGCGTTCTGTGGTTCATGATCTGCCATCCAGCGAACCTTGGAAGCGGTAAAGGATGCAACTAACTTTGAACCTACTTTTCGTGCGATCTCTGCATCTCCACCAACTTCCCTGTTGAGATCATCTGCTTCTTGCGCAGAACGGGTGTCATTCCATAAAAGTGCGGGGCGAATTACTTCGCCAGCTGAATCCAACGCAACCATTCCATGCTGTTGTCCTGCAATTGAAATAGCGTCAACATCATCTAACCCGCCAGCCTCTTTAAAAGCGGTATGTATTCCTGTGAGCCAATGTGCGGGATCGACCTCTGTGCCATCGGGGTGGGAGGCGCGACCCTGTCGCACCAACTCACCTGTGCGAGCATCGCGAATCACTACCTTCACAGATTGTGTTGAGGAATCCACGCCGGCGATGAGTTGTCGAATAGCCATGAGGCAAGGCTAGACTGTGCCAGTCAGCGTTGACCACAGGTGGCGGAAATTATTTGAGCCACACAATCAAACAATAAAATTGTTGGAGTAAATCATGCGTA
>JBEAVJ010000090.1:0-3698 GCA_041160995.1 Actinomycetota bacterium
CGTCGCTCAACGGATAAAAGGTACCCCGGGGATAACAGGCTGATCTTGCCCAAGAGTCCATATCGACGGCAAGGTTTGGCACCTCGATGTCGGCTCGTCTCATCCTGGGGCTGGAGTAGGTCCCAAGGGTTGGGCTGTTCGCCCATTAAAGAGGCACGCGAGCTGGGTTCAGAACGTCGTGAGACAGTTCGGTCCCTATCTTCTGTGCGCGCAGGAAACTTGAGAAGGGCTAACCCTAGTACGAGAGGACCGGGTTGGACGAACCTCTGGTGTGTCGGTTGTTCCGCCAGGAGCACCGCCGATTAGCTACGTTCGGAAGGGATAACCGCTGAAAGCATCTAAGCGGGAAGCTCGCTTCGAGATTAGGTTTCCCACTGGTTTACCAGGTAAGGCCCCCAGCTAGACGACTGGGTTGATAGGCCGGAAGTGGAAGAGTCGCAAGACTTGGAGCTGACCGGTACTAATAGGCCGAGGATTTAACTACAAAGTTGCTACGCGTCCACTGTGTGGCTCTCGAGATACGGTCTCGAGATCCACGATCGAAACAAAGGTTTTGACCCCTTTGTTTCTAGACCGAAAACTCAATAGCGTTTCGGCGACCATAGCGAGAGGGAAACACCCGGTCCCATTCCGAACCCGGAAGTTAAGCCTCTCAGCGTCGATGGTACTGCAAGGGTGACCTTGTGGGAGAGTAGAACGTCGCCGGACTTCTTTTATAAAAAGGGGCGCTTTAACGAGCGCCCCTTTTTTATTTCTCAATAATAAATGTCATACTTTTCAAAGTTTGAAAGTGTAAGAATTTAAGTAAGTACAACAATTAAAGAGCGTGAAGGAGATAGAAACGATGGAAGATAGAGATAAGCGCCCATCCCGCCCTCCTGCACGCAAACCATCTGGTCCTAACTCACAGCGTCGCCGTGAAGATCTTCCGGCACGTGGTGGTTCATCAGCTCGCGCAGGTGCACCACGTCAAACACGTGATGGCTCAGATCCACGCGGGGCAAGGCCTGCGCCTATGGATCGCGATCAATCTCGATTACGTCCACGCATCTTTGAACCAGATATTCCTGAAGATGTTACCGGTGAAGAGTTAGAAAAATCTGTTCGTGCAGAGCTGCTCAGTCTCTCTGCAGAAAATGCAAAGGTTGTCGCACGACATTTGGTCTGCATCAACTTGTATCAAGATACAGATCCACAGTTGGCACATAAGCACGGTATCGCTGCAGCGCACCATGCAGGACGTCTAGCTGTTGTTCGTGAATCAGCTGGTTACGCCGCTTATCGTGCAGGACATTATGAGATTGCACTTAAAGAGTTACGTGCCGCAAATAGAATTTCAGGTGATGTTTCATCACTCCCTGTCATGGCAGATTGTGAACGCGGTCTTGGAAATCCTCTAAAAGCATTGAATTTGGCTGGTTCTCCAGAGGTAAAGCGTTTGGCAAAGCCGGAAGAGATTGAGATGCGAATCGTTGCAGCAGGTGCTCGCAGAGATTTAGGTGAGCTAGATGCAGCGGTTGTTACATTGACCTGCAAAGAGCTAAACAATGAAACCGATGAATGGGCTCTACGTCTTCGTTATGCATATGCAGATGCTCTTGCTGCTGCAGGTCGCACCGATGAGGCCCGTGAATGGTTTGCAAAGTGTGCAGAGCTTGATGAGGAAGAGTTCACCGATGCCGCTGAGAGAGCTGCTCAGTAGTTACCCACATCCTCAATCTCTACCCTTTATTTCGTCATACCCGCTAATTAGCGTTCGCCCCTCATAAATAAGAAGGGGTGCTCCATGAGCGGCAAGGTAGCGACAAAGAAAAAGAAGGTAGATCAATCTGAAATTGAAGAGGATTACTCACTCAATGATGTTGTACTGCGGGGAAGAGTGTCACAAGAGGCGATTGAGAAGGAGCTTCCAAGTGGTGACAAGGTCGTAGAGTTTCGATTAATCATTACTCGTGAAAAGTTATCCGGGGTCGACACCTTAGATATCGGGGCGTGGAGTTCAAAGGCTCGACGGATAGCGTTAACACTCACACCAGATGAATGGATAGAGGTTTCAGGCTCAATTCATCGTCGTTTTTGGAGCGCACCAACCGGTCTTGCAAGCCGTTGGCAGGTTGAAGCGGTCGAGATATCCCGAATTTAGGTAGGCTTATGCCATGAGCAAGAACAGCGATATTAAAGCCACGATCAAATCATTAATTGAGAATGTCCAACTCGGAAATAAATCTGGAACCGAGGTTGCACAGTCGGTCAATGTATGGCTGAAAGAGGGCGGGGATGCGATCAAGGTAAAGATCGAGGATGAGGTAGAGCGTTCCGTTTCCAAGATGGGTTTTGTAAAGCGTGGCGAGTTTGAGGCGTTGAAGCAAGAGGTCGCTGCATTGAAAAAGGGTGGCGCTTCAGCGAAGAAGAGCCCGGCAAAGAAATCCACTGGTAACAAGACAACCGCGAAGAAGAGCACAGTGAAGAAAGCGACAAAGAAGGTTGTTAAAAAATCCGCTGCGAAGAAGGTGAGCTAGTAAATGGATAACTCAACATCTCAATCACACTCCAGTAGCGAGCAGTTCAATGGTGAAGGTTTTGTAGAAGAGCTTCGCAATGAGTTGCAAGAGATTGATGCCATGGAGGTAAGCGATCATGCTCAACGATTTGAATCGCTACATCAGAAGCTCAATCAAGCTTTGTCATCTATTGATGGCCTTTAAGTAATTTATTTTTATGAAGACACGTTTGGATGCCGAGCTCGTACGTAGAGAGTTGGCGCGTTCACGTGAGCAGGCGGCTGATCTGATTGAAAAGCGTGCGGTGTTGGTGGGTGGAATTCCCGCGACCAAACCTGCGACACAGGTTGATGCAGAAACCTCTATAACTATTTCAGGTGATCGCGATGATTTTGTCTCTCGTGGTGGCCATAAGTTAGATGGTGCGCTCAACGCTTTCACCGGAGTACATGTTGAAGGCAAGCGCTGTTTGGATGCTGGTGCCTCCACGGGAGGTTTTACCGATGTATTACTGCGAAGAGATGCTGGCCATGTAGTTGCTGTTGATGTTGGCTACGGTCAATTGGCGTGGGGTTTGCGACAAGATGAACGTGTCACGGTGCTAGATCGCACCAACATTCGTCATCTCACCGGCGAGATGGTGGGAGAGCCGATCGATCTCGTTGTTGCAGATCTTTCCTTTATTTCGCTGACCTTAGTTTTGCCCGCTCTAGCTGCGGTTTCCAAGCCAGATGCAGATTTTGTGCTGATGGTTAAACCCCAATTTGAGGTTGGGCGTGAGAAGTTAGGAGCCGGCGGTGTTGTTAGAGATCCCGCCTTGCGAAAGGCTGCTGTTATCGAGGTGGCTGAATCTGCTTATGATGTTGGCTTAGGAACATTGGGAATTGCAGCAAGCCCACTTCCGGGTCCTGCAGGAAATGTGGAGTACTTCTTGTGGCTTCGTCGTGGAGCTCCAGAGATTGATCATGCGATGCTTGATGAAGCCATAGCGATTGGACCACAGTGATGCGTAATCTTTTAATTGTTTGCAATCCAGGTCGAGTTGATGCTGTTGTCGCCGCTGTTGAGCTGCAACAAAACCTTGCATCTACCTTTGGTATCTACACAATTTCCGATGTCAACATTCCAGGAATGATCCGTTCAACTATTGCAGAGCTTCCTGAGATTGAAGCAGCGGTGGTACTAGGTGGAGATGGA
>JBEAVJ010000091.1:0-3679 GCA_041160995.1 Actinomycetota bacterium
CTTGTTCCAACAATCTTTTTTGGTGGAGGAACTCCATCTTTGTTGCCAGCCCATGATTTAGGTCGGGTAATCGCAGCGATTAAGGCACGTAATGGATTAACCGCCGATTGCGAAATTACTCTAGAGGCAAACCCTGATTCAGTAACCGCGGAAAAGTTGGCAGAGTACCTACAGGTTGGATTTAATCGAATCTCATTTGGAATGCAATCTGCAAAGCCCCATGTTTTGGCAGCACTAGATCGCACACACAACCCAGCCAATGTTGAAAAAGCAATCACCATGGCCCGTGCTGCAGGCTTCAAATCAATCAGCGTTGATCTTATATATGGAACACCGGGTGAGAGTTTGGAAGATTGGCGCGAGACTGTTGAGAACGCGCTTGCATTAGATATCGACCACATCAGCGCTTATGCATTAATTGTTGAAACTGGAACAAAGCTTGCGGCTCAGATTAAACGCGGTGAGTTAACAATGCCCAATGATGATCTGATGGCGGATATGTATTTATTGGTGGATCAGATGTGCGAAGCAAAGGGCTTAACCTGGTATGAATTATCAAACTGGTCTAAGCCTGGTCACCAGTGCAGACACAATATTGCTTACTGGGAGAACAAGAACTGGTGGGGGTTAGGACCAGGTGCACATTCCCATATTGATGCGAAACGTTTCTGGAATGTAAAACACCCAACCACCTACAAGCAAAAGGTATTTGCAGGAGAAACTCCGATTTTGGAGAGCGAGCAGTTGACCGCAGAACAGATCAAGGATGAGTCAATTCTGCTGGGAATTCGCATGCGTGATGGCTTACAGGTTGAGCTACTAGAGCCCCATCAATTAGAGGTCTTAGCGGTCTATCGTGAGAATGGTTTTATTGAGTTGCATGAAGATCGTGTGATCTTGAGCCCTGCGGGCCGTTTGATCGCAGATCGAATCGTGCGAGAAATAACTATCTAGTACCCTTAGAGCAAATGTCATCACGTCGTCTAGAAATCCTCCGCGCAATTGTCGATGAGTACGTTGCGACCCAAGAACCTGTCGGCTCAAAATCAATTGCCGAACGCCATGGGCTGGGAATTTCACCTGCCACCATTCGCAATGAGATGGCCGTGCTTGAAGATGAAGGTCTCATTATTCAGCCACACACAAGTGCAGGGCGAATTCCGACAGATTTAGGGTATCGAGTATTTGTAGACAAGCTCGCAACTGTTAAGCCGCTATCTGGTGCAGAGCGCCGCGCGATTGAAACATTTCTTGAAGGTTCAAATGATCTCGAAGAGTTGTTAAAAAAGTCTGCCAAGTTATTGGCAGATATTACAAAGCAGGTTGCTGTTGTGACATATCCAGTAATTGGAGAACAGCCAAACCGTGACAAGCTAGCAATCTCGGGAACTGCGCACCTAGCCCGTTCAGGCGACAACTTAGGTTTAACACTGTCACCAATTCTTGAAGCACTCGAAGAACAGGTAGTTTTATTGAGCTTGCTCAATGAGGTTCATCCAACTGTGCATGTTCGAATTGGTAGCGAGCAGACCGAAGCAAATCTGCAAGCAACCTCATTGGTAACGGTTGGTTACGGCATGGAGTCGGCACAGATTGGTGCAGTTGGAGTTCTTGGACCAACCCGAATGGATTACGCCGGATCTATCGCTGCCGTTGATGCAGTTGCACGATATGTAGGCCGATTCATTAATGAAGGTGCGTAAGTGGCGGATCATTACGAGACTTTAGGTGTGACCAAGGGTGCTACCGCCGACGAGATTAAAAAGGCGTATCGCAAGCTGGCACGTGAACTACACCCAGATGTGAACCCTGATCCTCATACGCAGGAAAAGTTCAAAGAGGTTACTGAGGCTTACGATGTATTGAGCGATCCACAAAAGCGACAGAGCTATGACATGGGTGGCAGTGGCTTTGGTGGTGGCTTTGGCGGAGCAAACTTTGGCGGCGGATTCAGCGACATCATGGATGCATTCTTTGGTGGTGGTGGATCGCGCGGTCCGCGACCACGCACACGCGCAGGACAAGATTCACTTATTCGTATTCAAGTAGATCTCAATGAAGCATGCTTTGGAACAGAACGTGAAATCACAGTTGATTCAGCTGTTGTCTGCCCTAAGTGCACCGGAACAGGTTGCCAAGATGGTGATCATCCAGAGATGTGTTTGGTGTGTAAGGGACGCGGTGAAACTCAGCAAGTAGTTCGCTCAGTAATTGGCCAGGTAATGACTTCACGTCCATGTAATACATGTAATGGCTACGGAAGTGTCATTAAGAGCCCTTGTCGCGAATGTGCTGGAGAAGGACGTGTACGAAGCCGTCAAACAATTGATGTAAAGATTCCTGCAGGAGTTGAAACTGGAAACAGAATTCAAATGTCAGGTCGCGGTGAAGTAGGTGCAGGCGGAGGCCCAGCGGGTGATCTTTACGTTGAAATCGTTGAGGAACGCCACGAGTACCTTGTTCGCGAAGGCGACACTCTTCATATGCAGATTGATATCAGCATGGTTGCAGCGGCGCTTGGCACAACGGTAACTGTTGAAGCTTTGGATGGTCCTGTTGATGTTCAGGTTAAGCCTGGAACACAAAGCGGAACACCTGTTGTTATCAAGGGCAAGGGAATGACTCGCCTGCGCCGTGGTGATCGTGGCGATTTAATTGTTCATATTGAGGTACACACTCCAACAAAGCTGAATAAAGAGGAAGAAACACTGCTTCGCAAATTTGCAGATCTCCGTGGAGAAAAATCAAGCGATGCCCATGTAAAGGGCCAAGATGGTTCAATATTTAGCAAGATCAAGGGAGTGTTCAACAAGTAATGTTCACACTCTTTTTCGTGGATGATCTTCCAACCACAGTTGGTGCTCATTACGAATTCTCAAATGATGATGCCAACCATGCGATTCGTGTCTTGCGTATGCAACCAGGCGCGGAGTTCATGCTTAGCGATGGTAAGGGTGCCTGGTCGCAGGTAAAGGCTGTTGAGGTTTCCAAGAAATCAATGCAGGTTCAAGTAATGGAGTCAGGATTTCAAGAGGCGTTGCCGACAACGATTACAGTCGTGCAGGCACTTCCCAAGGGCGATCGTTCAAAAGAGGCGATAGAACTTTTAACTGAATCTGGTGTTGACCGTATTGTTCCTTGGGCAGCAACTCGCAGCATTGGAAAAGGCACAGATAAGTTTGCAGTTACAGCCCGCGAAGCTAGCAAGCAATCTCGACGCTTCAGAATTCCAGAGGTTACAGAGCTGGCAACTACTGCGCAGATCTGCGAAGCGATCAAGATAAGTGATTTAGCTATCGCCTTTCATGAAAGCGCAACGCACAAACTTTCAGATCAAATCTCTTCACACAATGTTCAACACCTTTTGATCATCATCGGCCCAGAAGGTGGCTTAACTGATGAAGAGCTGGCAGCCTTTCAAGCCGCAGGTGCGAAGGTTGCGTTGATGGGTCGCCCAATTCTTCGTTCAGCCCACGCTGGTATCGCAGCGGTTTCTGCAGTTTCTGCACTTTTGAAGGTATGGTAATTAGGTGGCCTTAGATCCCAACTGCATCTTCTGCAAAATTATTGAAGGTGATATTCCAGCTGACATTGTTTTGCGTAATGAAAATGTTGTCGCCTTTAATGATTTGAACCCACAGGCACCAACACATGTTTTATTGATACCTACCTTGCATAC
>JBEAVJ010000092.1:0-3671 GCA_041160995.1 Actinomycetota bacterium
GCCACAGATATTGAATGTTCCTTTACGACTCGGGCTAGGTTAAATGCAACCCGTGGTGTTGGAAGCAAAATTTTTGCTCGATCGCGGATGACAATGACACCAAACTTTTCTAACCATTGTTTGTCATACTCTTCGGAGCCATCTTGGGCAGAGGTGTAGATGATTGTTGAACCAAATGCTCTGCGTTCAATCAAACCGATAATGAAGGTTTCAATACCACCTGCACGTGGACCAAAATCATTGGTGACAAAGAGAATTGGATTAGAAACGACGAGCTCCTACCAACGGCTTTCTTCCCAATGAACCACTTGATGCAACCTTTACACGTGACCCAGAGCGTGGAGCATGGACCATCTTTCCTCCACCGAGATAAATCCCTACATGGGAAACAGGTCGACCGTAGAACAATAGATCACCAGGCTTTAATGAGTTTAAGGAAACCTTTTTACCAAGTCGTGATTGTGCAGCTGATGAGTGCGGCAAGGAAACACCTGCAGATTGATATGCACGCATCGTTAATCCTGAACAATCCCATGTGACCATGCCAGCTGCGCCAAAGACATATCGATCACCAATCTGTTTCAGCGCATACTTCAGTGCAGTTCCTGCGCGACCTGAAACACCACTTGCGCTCTGCGCAGCTTTCAAGGAAGAGGCTTGATCAGCGTTTTCTTCATCCTCAGCCAATCGTGCCAACCGCTCTCGCTCCGCCTTACTGAGTTTGGAGAGGAGTTTTTCCGCTTCCTCTAATTTCTTCATCGCAAGAGCAGATTGCGCCGCTAACTTTTTCTGGGCGGCGGCAACTAAGGCCATCTTGTCATTGACAGTTAATGTGGTTGCATTCAAACGTTGCTGCGCAGTTTCAAACTTACGTAGCTGCGCAGATTTGCGACGGGTAATTGCATCCAAAGCCCCTGCAGAGGATAGATACAGGGATGGATCGCTAGAGAAGAGAAGCTCAAAGCTTTGGCCGAAGCCACCAGATTTGTACTGCTCGACCGCGATACTTCCCAAAGATTTTTGAAGAGAGTTGACGGTCTGTCCTTGGATCTCCGCCTTGGCTTTAATTCCATTAAGGGTCTTAGTCAGCGCCGCCAACTTCACCTTTGCCTCTTGAGCACCTTCGGCGGCGGCGGTTGCATCCTCCTCCAATTGACGAACCTTTGCCTGAACCTGCGCCAAGGTCGGCGCAGCGGTGGCTGCAATGGGTGCTAAAACCCCAGCAGCGACCGCAAGTGCGGTCAGAGTGCGCAGCCAGAAAGACATAAAGGCAAGGCTAACCGCGCCTATACCCACCTCTCAACCTCAAGCAGGCTAATTTGGCTGTGAATTTTCCCCTGCTTACGCTCCGCGAGCGTTGAATTGAAGTGGTGGAGTCAATCCGCTCTCAGCCAACACAGAGAGAGCACCCACCGTTTCATCGCTGATCTGTGAGGTGTTGTCGAGGAAGAAAGAGACCACGCAGGTATCACACGCGATAGCGGCCATGGTGCAGGTTGAACAATCAATGATCATGTGAAGAAATGTACAGAGAGCCACTGACAACTTTTTACAGCGGTAAGTGATACTTGTACATGTGAGCGTCGTTGCAACATTGGTCGTTGGAAGTGATGGCTCGACATCTAAAGAAAGCCGATCGGCGGGTATTAGCTCTCCTGAAGATCGCAAAGCCTTCCTGCAGCGACGCCGAGAGGTAGATGTCATCATCGTGGGTGGCAATACCGCCCGACAGGAGCCCTATAACCGAACGCCCGTTCCGCTGGTTGTCATCTCGCGATCATTGGTAAACCCGGTGCAGGGAAATCACTTGGCACTATTTTGGAACTGCTCCCCTGCTAAAGCGGTTGAAAAAGCGCGCACTCTTTTTGGGGAGAAAATCTTGATTGAAGGCGGAATCTCCATGATTAACGAGTTGATCTCTTTGAAGTTGATAGACCAGCTCGAGCTCAGCGTTACACCAGCAACAGGTGGAGAAGACACAGTAGATATCACAGAGTTGTTGTCACACTTTGCTCAAGTGAGTAAGCGTGAAGAGGCAGGAACAGTTTTCTACTCAGCCCATAACTAGAAGGCTGAGATTAAGGAAACACCAGTAACCGCTAAAGCAATTCCAACGTATTGCACTTTATGCAATCTCTCGTTCAAGAACTTGAAAGCTAAAAGCGCGGTCGCAATTGGATACAGGGATCCAAATACCATTGCAACGGACACTAATCCCTTAGTAGTTGCAACACCGAGCAAGAGATTCGCAAGAAAATCCGCTGCTCCGATAAAGATCAATATCGGTAAATCTTTCTTTGAAAACTTACCGGTAGTTCTGAACTTGAGTGCAAGTGAGATAGTGACAAAAAATGTAGCCCCACGCATCGAGACCATGGTCAGCAATGCACTTTCTTGCGATCCAATGGACATAAAGGTAAGCGACATTCCAAATCCTGCTGCAGCACCTAGCGCCAAAAGTAAGGGTTTGATTGGTAGACCGTTTGAAAGTTCTGGCCCACTGGCACAAAAGACACCCACTAATGCGATAACAATTCCCATCGATGCAATCAGGGATAGTTTGTCGCCGGTCACGATTGCATACACCAATGGAATTACTGCGCTCATTGAACTAATCGGTGCGACAACTCCCATGCGTCCTGTTGAGAGACCTTCATACAAACACGCTAAGCCGATGTAACCAAACAAACCTGCCAGTGCACCTGAGAGAAGATATCCATCCCATCCAAGAGCTTGTCCATACCAATCCCTTGAAACAAGAACTATTAACAACCCTACGGCTAGACCTATCACCTGAGAAAAACCTAAAACTGCAAATGGGTGATGCTTTTTACTAAGGCGACCTGCAAAGAAGTCAGCTGATCCCCACAGCGCACTTGATAGAAGTGCCAATAGTGATGCCATAGAGCCAAGGTTACCGCCCCGCCTCCCAAGAAAAGTGCACTGCCATCTTTATTCTTAGCAGGTGGATGCGAATGGATTTGAGCGTTTAATCGATCATCTTCGCACCGTAACACCAAGAGCTGAATTAACACTCACCGAGGTCCCCGCCCCGCAAAAGTTAGCAACATACTCTTTTGCCTTCTCGGCCGATGCATCTAATGGACTTATTGGAGAGCAAGAGGATGAGATCGCAAATGGACGTTTTGTACTTTTACATGAGCCAGGTGGACAGGCAACATGGGATGGCGAGTTTCGCTGCGTTACCTTTGTAAGTGCAGATGTTGATCCCATCATGCAGGAGGATCCATTGCTTCCGGAGGTTGGTTGGAGTTGGTTTTTGGAATCACTCGATATCAATCAATGTAAGTACAACTCTCCTAGCGGAACAGTTACCCGTGTAACGAGCGCCTCTTTTGGGAAATTATCACCACGAAATAATGAGGCTGAAATTGAAATCCGTGCATCATGGACACCTGTTGTTGAGGATCCCAAGGAGATCATTAATCACATCGTTAGCTGGTGCAATTTGATTTCTGAGGTAGCTGGTTTGCCACCTGTTCCCGAAGGTGTGTCATCTATTTCATCGTCGCGCAGGCGTTAATCATGAGCGAAGAAGTTGTTGCTGTTCCCTTACTAGAACCAGCTGATGGCACACCTAATGTCATCGATACTGAAGAAGCTTTTCGAAATGCCTTACATCTTCTCTCTCAGGGAACCGGGCCATTTGC
>JBEAVJ010000093.1:0-10289 GCA_041160995.1 Actinomycetota bacterium
CGTCGCGCCGGTGTTGAGCGAATTGTTGCCCTGACGCATGGACATGAAGTGTGGTGGGCCAAGGTATTTCCCTTCAACCTTGCTATGCGGCGGATTGGTTCAACTGTAGATTCACTAACCTACTTGGGAGAGTTCACGAACAAAGCGATTTCACAAGCACTATCTAAGAAAGCTGCTGAGCAGATGGTGAAGATCGCGCCAGGAATAGATGTGGAGCACTTTTCTCCCCAAGACTCTTCAGCGCTGCGAAGAGAGTTGGGAATAGATAATAAAAAGGTCATTGTCTCCGTTGGACGTCTAGTTCACCGCAAAGGACAAGATCATTTGATTGAGTCAATGCCGGAAATTTTAAAGAAGGTACCTGATGCTCATCTCTTGATGGTTGGTCAGGGACCCTACCTAGAGCATCTGGCTAAATTGGTTGCGATACATAAAGTTGAAAATCATGTTTCATTTATTGGCAGAATCCAGTATGCAGAGTTGCCGCGCTTCATTTGTGCCGGAGATGTATTTGCAATGCCTTCTCGCTCCCGTTTAGCAGGACTTGAGGTCGAAGGGTTGGGAATTGTGTATCTGGAAGCAAGTGCATGTGGCTTGCCTGTAGTGGCAGGTGACTCTGGGGGAGCACCAGATGCTGTTGTACAAGGTGTCACAGGCTTAGTCGTAGATGGAACAAATAATGCACAGATCGCTTCTTCGATTATTTCTTTGCTCAATGATCCTCAGAAATCTCAGGCCATGGGCGCCGCAGGTCGCCAATGGATTATTGACAATTGGCGCTGGGAGATTTGGTCAACACGTTTTAATCTCTTGTTAGAGCAGTAAACCTCTTTCTCGAGCAACTTTAATCGCAGTTGTCCTGTTAGTGGCTCCCAATTTTCGAAGAGTAGATGAGATGTGAGTCTTCACCGTTGAAATACTCAAAAACAAAGTTTCAGATATCTGTTGATTACTCGAACCGCCTGCCATTAGGTATAGAACATCAAACTCTCGTGGCGTTAGATCAATTACATGATCAGCTGCATCATGCATTTGGCTAGTAAATGCGTGGGGATTCTTGAGAGCAAAGTTAACCGCTGAAAGGATTTCATCGATCGGCTGGGTCTTTGAAAGGTATGAGTTAGCACCACTGGCTCGAGCCATCTGTGCAAAGCGAGAAGGCTCATTGAGAGACAAAACAAGAATCGCAGTAGTTGAAGATATTGAGCGCACCCACTTAACAATCTCAAAGCCAGATCCATCGGGGAGATTAAGGTCCACGATGATCGCTTCTGGGCTAAAGACCGCAATCTTGGATCGAGCCTCTTTCACTGAGCCTGCGGAATCTATGTTTTCAAATCCGAAGCTCCGCAATGCAGCAATGAGACCTTGCCGAACAACATCATGGTCATCTACAACTAAAAGTCTTGTCATCACCGATCCAAAGGAATAGTTACCCCAATCTTTGTTCCTTGTGATGATGAATCAATACGGATCTCCCCATTGATTTTTGCAACTCTTTCTTGTAAACCCACAACTCCAAAGGAGCCTTCTTTAGGGCTTACGCCACCAACGCCATTGTCTGCAATCTCGATACTCATCGAGGAAGCACCTGAGTGCTTTTCGATATTTCGCATGATCTCTTGAACTACTCGAAGCAGCTCATACATCGTGTCTATCTCTTCACCGGTATCACTCAGAGGCTCTGCACTTCGTAACTGGTGCATTTGAGCTCGAACCTTCTCAATAAGCTCTGTTGTAGTAAAGCGAATCGCACGAAGAGCGTTCTTGACCTCAGCTTCTTGGCTTAGTGAAATTGCCTGATCAATGGAAAAGCCCAGGACCACGAGGTCCTGGGCAATCCCATCATGTAACTCTTGTGCGAGGGTTACTCGCTCATTGTTCATTTTGTAAACAATGCTTCAATTTCTTTAGCGAACTCCTTCGCAACAACATGTCGCTTAACCGAAAGCTTTGCAGTTAAGTGCCCACCAGCGATTGTGAAATCTGTTGGCAGTAATGTGAATTTACGAATTGATTCAGCCTTACTTACAGCCTTGTTCGCATCATCAACAGCTGTCTGGATCACGGCGATGAGATCTGGATCATTCACCAAATCTGCAATCGATGCGCCATCCTTCTTGTTGTTTGCAACCCAGAGCTTGAGAGCGTCTTGATCAACGGTGACCAGCGCAGCGATAAATGGTTGATTGTCTCCAACAACCATGCACTGGCTAACCAAAGGATGAGCACGCAAGCGGTCTTCTAGAACTGCAGGTGCAACATTCTTTCCACCAGCGGTAACAATGAGCTCCTTCTTACGTCCAACGATATAAAGGAAGCCATCATCGTCAAGTTTTCCAAGATCGCCAGATTTGAACCAACGCTCTGAATCAAATACCTCATCATTTGCAGCTTGGTTCTGCCAGTACCCATCCATAACGATAGGTCCGCGGATCAAGACCTCACCATCTTCTGCAATCTTGATTGATGTACCTGGAATTGGTCGACCTACAGAACCAACGCGGTGAGCACCATGCAAGTTGAGAGTTGCACCAGCGGTAGTTTCTGTTAAACCGTAACCTTCAAGAACTGAGATACCAATTCCGCGATAGAAGTGGCCGAGACGAACTCCAAGTGGTGCACCGCCTGAGATAGCGGCTTCAACACGTCCACCCATTCCGGCGCGGATCTTGCTATAGACCAACTTGTCGAAGAGGCCATGCTTTAACTTCAGAACTGGTGACATGTGCTTCTTATCAAGTGCTTCTGAGTAAGCGATAGCGGTATCTGCCGCCTTGCGGAAGATCTTCCCCTTACCTGCAGCCTCTGCCTTCGCCTCTGCACCGTTGTAAATCTTTTCAAAGATACGTGGAACAGCCAGCACGAATGTTGGCTTAAATGTTCCAAGGTCAATTGGTAAACGACCAACAGGATCGCTGCAATGAGCTAGGTGAAGACCCGCTGTAATTGCACCGATTTGAACCATACGTCCAAATACGTGTGCCACTGGAAGGAATAGAAGTGTTGACCCTCCTGGCTTAAGGAATAACTCACTTGCACCTTGTACAACATTTCCACACTCAGCTAGGAAGTTGCTGTGTGATAGCTGCACTCCCTTTGGCTTTCCAGTTGTTCCAGATGTGTAAATCAGAGTAGCCAGCGATGCTGGAGTGAGCGCTTCACGACGACGATCAATCTCATCATCCCCAATGTGCTTTCCTGCTTCACGCAAAACTGTAAGTACATCATCGGTCATCGTCCACAAATTGCGAGTGTGAGATGGCTGCACTGTCTTTACTAGATCAGCTAAGGCAGGAGTTTCAACAATGATTGCTACTGAGTGAGAATCGTTAAGAATCCAATCAATCTGTATCTAAAATCGTCCATTCATATCGGGTACGAGCCATGATGGCTACTCGATCTCCGATTTGAACTCCTGAAGCGATAAGACCCTTTGCGGTCGCACGGATCTCTTCATCAACTTCACGAGCGGTGACAGGTTGCCATCCATCGCCGAGTGGGCGGGACATGATGACGCGCTCTGGTTCAAACCAGGCACGTTCAGCGATTAGATTTGTGAGATTCCCGGCGGTTGCAGCGGGAACGAGGGGCGGTATTGAGATTTCATTCATGGGCGAACGCTAGCGCGGAGGCGAACAAAAGGGGAAGAGGGTAGCCTTGCGCCATGACAGATCTCAGCAAATCGTTAATATCCATCGACGCTCCGATTGAAGCGGTTCAAAAGGCGCTCTTCGAGTTAGACAAGTATCCAGAGTGGTCTTCGCAGATCAAGAGCGCTGAAGCCTTGGCCCATGATGATCAGGGACGCATCACAAAGGTAAAGATGAGCATCGATGCCGGAATGATGAAGGATCGTCCAACTCTTGATTACGACTGGAGTCAGGCCCCCAACAAGCTCTCCTTCTCTCTCGATGAAGCAGATCTACTGACCGGTATGGATGGTGTTTACACAATCACCAGCGTTGATGCCGACACAACTGAGGTCACCTATGAACTCGGCGTCTCATTGGCAATGGCGGTTCCAGCGATGATGCGTCAAAAGGCGGAGAAGGCAACTATCGATGCCGCTCTTGCTCAACTCAAGTCACATCTAGAAGCATAAATTTTTTCATGGGCAACACGATCGGTATCGATGTTGGAGGCACCAAGGTTCTTGGTGGTGTGGTTGATGAGAATGGAAAGATTCTTGCAACCGCACGTAAGGAAACACCACGTCAAGGTGGTACTGAACTAACCCGCACAATTGCCGATACAGCTAAAGAGTTAATGGCCAAGTTTGAGGTTACCTCTGTTGGCGTCTCTGCAGCTGGGTTTGTTTCCTCTGATAGAAAGACAATGCTTGCTACTCCCAACATCGCCGATTGGAATGGCGTTGATCTAGATGCGGAGTTAACCGCTCACATTGGTTTGCCCGTTGTAATTGAAAATGATGCAAACGCTGCAGCGTGGGGCGAGGCAAAGTTTGGTGCAGGTCGCAATCAAAACCACATGATGATGCTCACCGTTGGAACTGGAATTGGTGGCGGAATCGTTGTTAATGGTGCTTTGTATCGTGGTGCTTTTGGAATCGCTGCAGAGTTTGGTCATCTGCGAGTAGTTCCCGATGGACACTTGTGCGGTTGTGGTGCACGCGGTTGTTTTGAACAGTACGCATCTGGAAATGCACTTCTGCGTCATGCGCGTGAGGCGATCAACGCTAGCCCTGAAATAGCTCGCAACTTACTCTCACGCGGAGATGGAACGGTGGCAGGAGTTACCGGACAAGCAATTACCGACGCAGCTCGCGATGGAGATCCAGTAGCACTTGCTGCCTTTAATACAACAGGTCAATGGCTAGGGGCTGGAATTGCATCATTATCTGTTCTTTGAAGCCAACCCGTGAAGCACTTGAAAGAACTATGCCCTTTGCAGGAAAGCATCCTTATCCTGAGTTAATCGCTGCAGAGTTAGGCAATGAGGCTGGTTTAGTTGGTGTTGCAGATTTAGCTAGAGCTTAAGATTCAAAAGGGTATTTCAACCCAATCTGCTTTCGCACGGTATCCATTGTTTTCATAATATCTACAGTGTCCTTCCAGGTAAGAATCTCAGACTCTAACCTTCCCATTGTGACTAGCTGCTTAAAATGCTCCGCCTGTTCACGTAATCCATGACCGGTGTATGCACTTGGATATTCAGTTACTGAACCATCATTGAGGATCACACGCATATTAGCTGGGTTGTAAAAAGTTCGATCGATTTCTAGCCACCCATGTAATCCAGCGACAATAGCTCTACACGGTGTTTGTTCAATCATGGTTGTGGTCAGCACCGCTTGCGCCCCATTGTTGTAAGTAAAGATCATCGATGTCTGCGCATCAACGCCTTTTTCAGTCATTACCGCTGAAGCTGTTATTGAAGTGGGGTTACCCAAAATCATATGCGCAAAGGAGATCGGATAGATCCCTAAATCTAAAAGTGCACCGCCCGCTAACTCTGGCTCAACTAAGCGCGCAATATTTTGATCGGCAAGTCTTTGTCCATGATCTGCATGAATCGAAAGAATAGGACCCAGCACTCCAGATTCAATTATCTCGCGCACCTTTGCGTAATGAGGCAAAAAGCGCGCCCACATCGCTTCCATAAGTGCAACCTTGTTTGTAGAGGCAGCATCGATCATGGCTTGGGCCTCAACAGCATTTACGGAAAAGGGTTTTTCACATAAAACAGGTTTGCCAGCGTTGAGTGCCAGAACCACATTGTCACGGTGAGCTGGATGCGGTGTTGCTACATAAATTGCATCGATTGATGCATCAGCTACTAACTCTTCATAACTTCCGTAGGCAACTCCACCAAAAGTTGATGCAAAGTTTTGTGCATTACTTAAGGAGCGAGAACCAACAGCACCAATACTGTGACCTTCAAGGTGTGTTAAATCTTTTGCAAATGCTTGAGCGATTCCGCCCGGTCCTAAAATTCCCCATGAAAAATTACTCATAACGCGGCACCATCATCATCGCGGTGATTGCGGTTAAACCACGCTTTGATTGCATGACGCGCAGATTCAATAAAGCCCTTCGGCGATTGCCGTGCGGGGTCTGGTTGCGCAAAACCTTCATTATCAATGCGATCTAGATCATCGAGATAGGTAGTGGGAGTTGATTGGTCCAGATTTAAGCCAGATACGATCGACTCAAACTCTGAGCGGATGAGCTCCTCTTCATCGAAGCCATCTGACTCTTTTCTCTCATTACCCACCCTCAGATAGTGTCATAGTCGTCAATAGCCACTAAATTAGCCCCGTGCTCAACAACCTGCCCTACGGAACCCTTCGGGCATTTCTGACCCCAATTTTGATGTTGGCCTTTCGTCCCAAGGTTCGCGGGTTGCGCCATGTTCCATCTAAGGGTCCGGTGATTATCGCTTCAAACCATCTCTCATTTAGTGATTCAATCTTTATGCCCTTAGTTGTTCCTCGCAAAGTTACCTTCTTGGCCAAGAGCGAGTACTTCACATCTCCAGGCCCGAAGGGTCTACTGAAAAAGTTAACCTTCATCGCACTTGGTCAGGTTCCAGTGGATCGATCAGGTGGGCGTCGTAGTGAAGCGGCATTGATTACAGGGTTAAAGGTTTTAGCTGATGGAAATTGCATTGGCATTTACCCAGAAGGCACACGCTCACCCGATGGACGTTTGTATAAAGGTCGCACTGGAATTGCACGATTGGCGATTGAATCTGGAGCGCCTGTCATACCGGTCGCGATGTTTAACACCGACAAGATTCAACCAACAGGAAAAGTTATTCCCAATGTAAAACGAGTCGGTATGCACTTTGGCGAGCCGATGTACTTTGATGGTGACTCAACCGATCTTGAGTATCTTCGCGATGTGACAGATCAAATCATGAACACCATTCAAGCGATGTCAGGCCAGGAGTACATAGATATTTACGCACCTAAGAAGGCCAAGCTGGGGGAAGTTCAGGAAGAGGATTAATCCAAAGCGTTACGGGCAACTAGGTAGTTGCAGGTTTGGCACTCAGCACCTGGATCTGGAAGTTCACCTTCAAGAACATCAATGAACTCTCCAATCACCTTGAGAAAGTTACCTTGATCCCGTTCGACTGGAACATATTTCTGCATCACGCCAAAGCCATACTCATTAGCGTTGCTTCCTATAGCTGTAGTTGGTCGCCATACCAAAAGACCCATCGATGCCACCGTTTGTGATTTTCCTGCGGCGGGATTTTCCAATGCGTAGGCGTACGCCTCAAGTTGTGGGGAGTAGAACTGACCGCTATCTCGCTGACTATCTGAAACCTTGCAATCGATTAAACCGATACTGCCATCATCATTTGTAGAAACGAGATCGTACTTTCCGAGAATTCTCCATCGACTTTCTACGCCATTGACTACTAAGGGCTTGCTCTTTACCCACTCGCCCCATTTGCTGACCTTCCCTGGGCGCAATGATGGATCAATTGTTGGCATATCCGCCCCTTGAAAATGCTCTTCTTGCAAGGCGGCCATTGTTCCGACCAACGGGAAAGCACCAGGCATCGTTACCTTGAACCAGTACTTTATCCAGAGACATCTCTTACAGGTTGATAAACCAAAGGTGAGATCGGAGGGAGAGATATTTTCACGGGCGGGCTTTGCAGGTTTAATCATGTGCTTATTGTGTACTTAGCCACTGACAATTGCTGAGTACAAAACTCCAAGCCCCAAAACAATCATGATGATGCCACCAGTTGCACGTAGCCGCTCTAAACGTTTGCTATCAGTTGCCAACCAGTTTCTAGCCGTTCCTGCCAGCAGCCCCCAGGTGCCATCTGAAATAAATGCCAAAATCGCAAATACTGCGCCCAGAAGAATGAGTTGTGAGGTAACGCTGCCGCGTTCGCGATCAATGAACTGCGGTAGAACAGCGGCAAAGAAGACAACACCTTTGGGGTTGAGCGCGCCAACCCAGTAGCCATCCCATATGGAGCGACGTGCGCTGGGTGCAACATCACCTTGGTTAGTCATATCAGCTGCATGCACGCTGCGTTTTCTGATCGCATCAATTCCAAGATAGATCAGATAGAGACCACCACCCCATTGCACAGCAATGTAGGCAAGCTCTGAACGTTGCAAAATTGGGCCAAGACCGAGTGCTACAAAAACTGAAAGTGAGAAAGCACCGCTGACATTTCCAGCGACTGAAAAGATCGCTGTCTTTCTACCCCACGCGATGGCCCGAGCGATTACAAATAAAACGCTCGGGCCAGGCGCCAAGATAATCACCATCGCGGCTACGAAATACTCAGGAAGCCGCGATGGAATGATCATGAAGGGATGTTACTTATTGCCTCGTGCATCTGCAATTGAGTGAAGAAGTCGGTATCCAAGGATTGCAACCAACACGAGTCCATGACATATCGGCGATACCGATGATCAATGCAGAACCTGCAATTAAGAGGTTTGTTGAGTTAGCAAAATCAACCTTGCCTTCGATCCAGATGCGAGCGCCAACGACGCCAATCATTCCGAATAGTGCAACGCCAACTCCGCCAAGTGCTCCTACTGGAGTTGCACTGAGAACAGCACCGAACTTAGGTGACAATGAAAGTCCGATCGCACCCACACCTGCAATCCAATAAGCAGCTGTTGAGTACACCTTTGTTGCAGCCATTACGCCGATGTTCTCCGCATATGTTGTTGTTCCAGAACCGCCACCGAAGCCAGCAAGTGTTGTTGCAACACCATCTGCCATCAAAGCGGTACCCATTTGATCATCAAGATCTTTTCCAGTCATTGAGGCAACAGCCTTTACGTGACCAACATTTTCAGCGATCAAGACGAGAACTACAGGAAGGAAGAGAATGATCGCCTTGCCATCAAATGTTGGATTGGTAAATGTAGGAAGGGCCAACCACTTGGCAGCCTTGATTCCATCTGTATTGACATCGCCCTGTACAAAGGCAACTCCGTAACCGATAAGAAGACCAAGGAAAACACTGATGCGACCCATGAAGCCACGTGAAAATGCAGAGATGATTCCGATTGAAGCCAAGGTAATGACACCGATCATTGGAGCTGCAACAAAGTTGTTCTTTGCCGCACCTGCAAGGTTGAGACCGATAACCATCACAATTGTTCCTGTAACTACAGGTGGCAACATCCAGTTGATCCAGCCAATTCCAGCTTGCTTAACAATCAAACCAACAACGGCCAAGATCACACCGGTGACAACAACGCCGCCAAGTGCTGCGCCCATTCCACCATTTGTCTTAGCGGCTGCGATCGGAGCTAGAAATGCAAAAGAGGAGCCGAGGTAACTTGGAACCTTGTTTTGTGTGAGGGCTAGGAAGATCAGCGTTCCTATACCTGAGAAGAAGAGGGTTGTTGTTGGGGGAAATCCAGTAATGATGGGAACTAAGAATGTTGCACCAAACATAGCTGCGATGTGTTGAAGACCGACGCCGATAGTGCGGGGCCAGGTAAGGCGCTCATCGGTGGATACAACCTCACCTGAGTTAACCGTCTTACCGTTTCCATGCAGTTTCCACGAGAGTAGAGACACTTGAAACTTCCTTCCTGAGGGGCTCGAATCGAGCCTGAGAGTTCAGGGTAGAACTGGGCTGGGTATTACCTGTGTGTACGCCACACCCCTAGATGGGTGAAGATTTCCCGCAGGCGCGTGTTCAGGTTGCGCTCTATGGGTATATCCCCATAGATTACGGCTCGATATATCGAATAGATACATTCAACGGAGCAGTACAGCTAGATAGAGAGGAGGCCTCCGATGCGCTCGCGTTCAGAGTCACTGGAATTCGCCCTCCTGGGTCTGCTTTCACAGGCCCCACTGCATGGCTATGAGCTTCGCAAGCGAATCCAAACCATCTTTGGACCATTCCGAGCGCTCTCATTTTCAGTGCTGTACCCACAACTTCGTCGCATGATGGAGGCGGGCCTGATTGAGGAGTCTGCTGTAGATGCACCATCGCGCCGCTCTCGCATCGTTTATGCGATCACAGATAAAGGCGCTCGCAAATTTGAGGATTTAACTGAATCGGTAACACCAGAAACGTGGGAGGACGAGGGCTTTGAGATTCGTTTCGCCTTCTTCTCCCCAACATCTGCAAAAAACAGAGTACGAATTCTTGAGGGGCGCCATCGTCGCCTTAAGGAGAAAGCCGAAATCCTTCGTGGTGAACTCGAGAAGTCACCAGTTGGTATCGACAAATATCTGGAGGAGTGGCGACGTCATTCACTGGAGACAGCTGATCGAGAGATCGCTTGGCTGGAAGACATGATCAAAACCGAGAGG
>JBEAVJ010000094.1:0-4716 GCA_041160995.1 Actinomycetota bacterium
TGTGTTTCCAACTTCCTTAAAGAGATCTTCGGCAGATCGTGGACCATCTAGCGGTGGATCATCCTTCAATCTTTCCAGGCTGTACTTCAAAATTTCAGCAGCAAGGGCTTCTACTTCAGGTGTGAACTCATGCATCCTTCTTAGCTTTCTTTACTATGTTTCTTAGCATTGTTGGAAATACAAAAAGGTGAAATGGCGAAACCGCATACCAATACAGCTGACCACCTAAGCCACGTGGAGTAAAGGTTGCCTCTTGCACAATCTTGGTCTTTCCATTTTCACGTGTAACTGTAAATTCCAGCCACGCTTTACCTGGCAAAACCATTTCGGCATACAGCTTTAATCTGCGACCTGGTTCAAGCTCTTCAACTCTCCAAAAATCTAAACTCTCGCCAACACGTAGGAAATCAGGATCACGACGTCCGCGACGTAAGCCAACTCCGCCAACTAAGAAACGATCTAAAACTCCGCGGGCCCACCACAATAAATCTGAACCAAACCAACCATTTTCTCCACCGATGCGTTCAACCTGTCGCCACACCTTTTCCGCAGAAACATCTGTCATGCGCTCACGTCGATCACGTAAAACCATTTCGCCCGCCCAGTCAGGATCTCCTTGGGCTTTTTGCCATGGTGCGGTTGGCATCGTTGCATCAGACCAACGTGTTTCCACGTTATGTGTGGTGATCTTGGAAAGTGCTAACTGAATAGCGTTTTCAACATCAATTAAACCTTCTGCAGGCTTTGGAATAAGTGCATCAATACTTTTTGCAGGATCTGCAACGACTTCGCTAATCAGTGAACCAACCAGTGGGCGGGCCAATGCGGTTGGTACAGGTGTCACTAAACCGATCCACAAACTAGATAGTCCTGGGGTTAACACTGGAACTCTGATAATCCAGCGCTTTTTGAGGCCAGATAGTTTTGCAAACTTTTGCATCATGTCGGCATACGACAAGACCTCTGGCCCACCGATATCAAATACCTTGTTAACTGGTTGTTCTAATCTCGCAGCAGCCTTGAGGTAATACAAAACATCGCGGATTGCTATTGGATGAGTTTTATTCATAACCCACTTTGGTGTCGTCATGATTGGCAGACGGTGGGTTAAGTGACGCAACATCTCAAAACTTGCAGATCCTGAACCAATAATGTGTGGTGGCAAGTGAGCTACCTGTCATCGCGCGTGATGCAAGGTGCTTACTGATGTTTACATCATTTGCGATTCCGCCGAGATAAATGATTTGTGAAACCCCTGCAAGTTCTGCAGCTTTCGCAAAGTTACGAGCCATTTCACTTTCGATCTCATCGAAGTGTGGGCCTAAATTAATTGAGTGCAAGAGATAGAAGGCGGTATGTACACCCTCAAGCGAACGTTGTAGATCTTCAAAGTTTTCAGCGCTGCCTTCGCAGATATCAACCTGTGTTGCCCATGGTTGACCCATGATTTTGTTTTTATCGCGCACCAAAATGCGAACATCATCTTTTTCATCAACTAGTGCACGAACTAATCGACCGCCCACATATCCAGAAGCCCCTGTGACGAGGTACTTACGGTGTCTGAGAGGCGGGTTCATGCTGTGAAGCCTAGACTTAACCCATGCAAAAGACACCCCAGAAGCCTCGTGTAGTAATTCTGGGTGCCGGTTTTGGCGGCCTTACTGCCGCCCGAAAGATGGCTGGCTTTGCCGATGTCACCGTGGTTGATCGCCACAACTTCCAAACATTTCTGCCCTTGCTGTATCAGGTATCTACCGCCGGCTTAGCTGCAGATCACGTTGCTCACCCAATTCGTGGAGCGCTACGCAAAACCGGAATTCAATTTCGAATGGGAACTCCAATATCTGTTGACCACAAAAATAAGAGTGTGAAGTTAGATAGCAGCGAGGTTTTAGATTTTGATTACCTTGTTGTGGCTCTGGGTTCATCAACTGCAGACTTTGGAATACCTGGCGTCACTGAACATGCACTAGGAATGAAGAGCGTGCATGAAGCGCTAGCTATTCGTGCTGAAGTTCTACGTCGTTTTGAAGATCTATGCCGTTTTGAAGATGAGACTATGTTTTCAATTTCAGTAGTTGGTGGTGGCCCAACAGGTGTTGAGATGGCTGGAGCATTTGCAGAGCTGGTTCGCGGTCCACTCAAGCATGATCAAGCACATGCTGCAGCGCACATCAAAATTAATTTGATCGAAGCCGGTCCCCGCATCTTGCCTATGTTTTCGGAAAAGCTTTCTGCGCGTGGCAAAAAAGATCTTGAAAAACTTGGCGTAACCGTTCATTTGAATACAGCGGTGAAAGAGATTAAGCCTCGTCTCATCGAAGTAAGTGATGGAAGCAAGATTCCATCTGAGGTAACTATTTGGGCAGCTGGCGTAAAGGGTGAACCAACAGGTGCGAAATTGAATTTACCTTTGGTCAATACCCGAATCGATGTAGAAAATACTTTGCAGGTTAAGAACTACCCTCACATCTTTGCAATCGGTGATATCGCAGGTTTTATCGGAGAAAATGGCCGTATGTTGCCGATGGTTGCACCAGTTGCGATGCAACAAGGTCGACATGTTGCAAAACAGATCAAGAGCCTTGCTGCAGGACAAGGGTTAAAGCCTTTCAAGTACATTGATAAAGGTTCCATGGCAACGATTGGTCGTCACAAAGCGATCGTTGAAGTTAAGGGTCTTCGCATGACTGGAATTCCGGCTTGGTATGCCTGGTTGTGGCTACACCTGTTTTATCTCTTGGGTGGACGAAATAAAATCGGCACTATGGCTGACTGGACCTATAACTACTTAACATTTGATCGCGGTAATCGACACATTATGGATTCGGTGTAATGCCCGAGTACATCAAGGTCGATGGACATGATCTTTACTGCTACGAGTGGGATAACGATGGCGAAGCTGTTGTCTTGCTTCATGGGGGCTTAAGTAAAACTTCTAGTTGGGATTACCTACTAGTTCCCGCACTTGAAGATGATTTCCATGTCTTTGCTTATGACCGCACCGCGCATGGCTCTACCGCTGATCGCGCCGGAAGTTTGCACTTTGAGTATCAAACCCGTGAAGCGATCGCATACCTTGAAACAGTTGTGAAAGAGCCTGCTCATTTGGTGGGGTATTCAGATGGCGCTGTAATCGCTTTGTTGGTTGCTATCCAGCGCCCAGATTTAGTTAAATCAGTTATCTCTATTGGCGGAAACTTCCATTACTCAGGTGTTGATTACGAAATGGGCGAACCATCAGTTTCCGAAGAGGATCTAGCTGAGTACACTTTGGTTTCTCCTGATGCGCCACACACCTTGCTGGAAAAGGTAACGCGGATGTTTAAAATTTGGGCTACTGAACCTGATATTTCAAAGCAACAGTTAGCGCAGATTCAGTGCCCTGTACTAGTTGTTTCAGGTGATGATGACATGGTCACCTTGAAGCACACGCAAGAGTTGTATGAAGCTTTGCCTTTAGGTCAACTTGCGGTTCTTCCTGGAACTTCACATGCCTTAGTAAAGGAAAAACCAGATTTATTCATCGCATTGATGATGCAGTTCCTAGAAGATTTGAGTTATCCAGTAACTATGGTGCCAAACCGCAGAGTAAATCCGATCAGCAATCAACCGGAGTAATTTTTCCTGTCGTTACATCGTAAATCGCGCCACCTACAGAAACACCAGCATTAAGAAGTTTGTAGCTACGCACAAGCTTCACATCGTTAATAAGCGCTTCTTTTTGATCACGAACTGTTTTGAACTCAAGCGATGATGTATCAATTCCAAATTTTGAATCAATCTCTTGATGGATTTCTGCTTCATCTACCTCTGCCATACGGCAATTGGTGTGGGGCATGACAAGAATCTTGTTGACGCCTAAGAGATATGTTGCAAGAACCAAGGTACGCAGGACATCCTCTGTCACACGGGCTCCGGCATTACGAAGAATCTTTGCATCACCAGATTTCAAACCCATAACCGATAGTGGGTTGATTCGAGAATCCATGCAGGTAACGATCGCTAAACCTTGTTGGGCGGTACCGGTTAAACCCGAGTATTTGAAACTCTTGATGTACTCATCATTTGCGGCGAGAAAACCTTGAAAGGCCTCGTGTGGAAAGGAGTCATTGGACATTTCAACTCCTCTGGTAAAACTGGAGCCCCCCGTCAGGATTGAACTGACGACCTGCGCATTACAAGTGCGCTGCTCTACCACTGAGCTAGAGAGGCCTGCTCTTCGAGTTACCCCGAATACAGCAGCCGTAATTATGACAGGCAGAAGCCAAATCTTAAAATCCAAGGGTTAGGTCTGGCTCACCGATAGGTTGACCACATGCGATTAGGCGTTCTCGATGTGGGTTCAAACACCATTCACCTTCAGGTGATGGATGCGCACCCAGGAGCGCGTCCGACCCCGGCGACAAATTACAAGGTTGAACTACGACTCACTGAGTATTTGAACTCTGATGGTGCAATCACACAAACCGGCGTCGACCTGCTCAATAACGCTGTCTCAGAAGCGGTAAAGCATGCGCAAGAGAATCAAACTGATGAGATCTTGGCATTTGCGACTTCAGCACTTCGTGAAGCGAAGAATGGCGCACAAATAATACCTATAAGACATACCGCAATTTAATAAATTTAATCTAATACTCCTTCACTAGATTACTTTCTAAAAAGATCGAGTTAATATGCCGAGAATTCAGAGTTACTAAAATAATACACCTGATG
>JBEAVJ010000011.1:0-10578 GCA_041160995.1 Actinomycetota bacterium
GGCTTCAAGGTCGGCGTTTGCGCCATTGTCAGGAAACATTGTGCGCTCACCATTGGCATCAACCAGAATGACAACAACTCCAGTTGGACGTCCGCTGTGCATCAAATTGAGGTGTTCTACGCCGTACTTATCAAGATCTGAAATAAGGGCAAAACCAACGGGATCATTACCTGTGCGCGCTACTAAATGAGCCTTTGAGTTTGTGCGGGTAATCCAAGTAGCAACATTTGCAGCCTGCCCACCAGGGTGGCTAGAGATTCTGCTGGCGGTGTCATTTCCATAATTGATCGGCTCTTTGAGCTGAGAAATTACATCGAGTGCTAAATCGCCAATACAAAGAATCTTTTTCATTGAAGTGCCACTGCAATCTGTGCACCTAACAAGCAGTTAGCTTTAATGATTTCTGTGTTGATTGCTAAGGATTCACCCTTAGATGTGGTGTGGAAATGCTCCAGCAAGAAGGGAGTAACCGCTTTTCCAATAACGCCTTGCTTTTCAGCCTTTTCCAAACCAGATTTCAAAATCTCATCATGCAGAGCCTTATTCATTTCCTTCACAACTGGGTTTGCAACAACAAGAGCTTTGCTCAATGTGCCAACCTCTTGGCGTGCCTTGATGATCGCGGCGATCTCTTCGGGAGTATCGACTCGGTGCTCCACGGTGTATCCAGAATCGGTGAGGTAAAAACCAGGGAAGGCTGTGGTCTTGTATCCAACAAGACTGATCGCCAAGGTTTCAAGTCGCTCTAATGTTGCCGGAACATCCAAAATTGATTTCACACCTGCACAAATCATGGTCATATCAACATTAGCTAGGGCGGTGAGATCTGCAGATTCATCAAATGATTCATTTGCACCTCTATGAACTCCACCAAGACCACCTGTTGCAAAGACATGGATTCCAGCAAGGGCTGCAATATGTGCAGTTGCAGCAACAGTTGTCGCTGCGCTCTTGCCTTGAGCAACAATGATCGCAAGATCGCGGATAGATGCCTTTGAAATGTCATCACGATTTGCGATCGCTTCCAGCTCTGAGCGCTCTAAACCAACCAAAATCTTTCCATCAAGCAAAGCGATCGTTGCTGGAATAGCACCAGCATCGCGAACGATTCGCTCGCACTCAAGAGCGACCTCGAGATTTGAGGGACGTGGCAATCCATGGCTGATGATGGTTGATTCCAGAGCAACTACAGGCTTTCCAGCCTTGAGAGCATTGGCAACTTCAGCCGATAACTTGATCGCTTTTTCCATAGCCAAACTCTAGTGCACACTCGTGGGAAGATAAGCACGTGCATTTGTCCCAGATAACTCCATCTATCTTTTCTTCCCTCGGGCTGGACAGTGCCGTTGATCACTTAGCGGTCGGCCAATCGCCTATGGGGCGTGAGCTTTTATTTCTTATCGATGGTTTTGGCTTTGACACTTTGTCACAGTACGCCGATGTAATGCCAACAATGAGCCGCATGTTTAATCATGGTTTGGTGCAGACATCATTTCCTTCAACAACTGCAACCTCGCTGGCAACATTAACAACGGGCGAACTTCCGGGTGTGCATGGAATGTTGGGGTACACCGTTCAGGTTCCGCGCAGTGGTGGACGATTACTCAATGCCTTGAAATGGGATGAACGAGTAGATCCTGAAAACTGGCAACCGGTAGAAACACTTTTTCAACGTGCATCAGCGATTGGAATCTCAGTTACCCATGTCGCTGCAAAGCGTTATGAAAACTCTGGCTTTACCCGTGCAGTATTTCGTGGAGCCGAGTACAAAGGTGCAAATGTTGTTGCCGATTTAGTGAGCGAAACAAAGCAAGCACTTCAGAAAACCCCATCCTTTGTTTATCTGTACGTTAATGATTTAGATAATGCGGGTCATTCCGATGGCGTCGGTAGCGATAAGTGGATTGCAGCGTTGTCTGCGATTGACCAAATGGTTTCGCAGTTAATGAAGGAGGTGCCAAAGGGAACACGAATTTGGGTTACCTCCGATCACGGAATGATTAATGTTCAGGAAAAGATCATTATCGGTCAGGACAACTCCTTGTTAACTGGCGTTAGCGTTATTGCTGGAGAACCACGTGCACGTCACCTGTACTTAGAGAGTGATTCAGTACAAGCACGTGAAGATGCTGCCTCTTTGTGGCAACAGTATTTACAAGAGAAAGCGTTGGTACTAACCCGCGAACAAGCTATATCTAGCGATCTATTTGGTGCTCAGTTGAGCGCTGATGCAGTGGATCGAATGGGTGAGGTTATTGCTATTGCACGTAGTGGATTGGTTTTACTAGATCCAGAGCGTGCAGATAAAGAGGGTGCAATGGTTGGACACCATGGTGGAGATAGTGAGATTGAATCTCAAGTTGGATTACTTACAACAACTCTGAGTTAACTACTTGTCCTCAGGCTTGATACCGAACATGATTTCATCCCAGCTTGGGACCTTTGCGCGTGCAGTGATTCCATCGCGTGAAGCTTCATCATCAGGCTCTTCACGAATAACAGCTAAGCGTGGAACCTCACGAATTGGTTCAATCTCTTCTTCAATCTCATCCTGAACATCCTCTTTGCGGAACTCGCTGTACACATCGATGATGCGTCGCTCGGAGGGGTGAGAAGACTCGGTGGGGATAAGGGCAGCGGTAGGAAGTTGGCGCGGAGCAGGCTCATCACCCATCATCCAACGCGCATTCTCATCCATAGATGTGACTGTGCGAAGGGTTGCGTCAAAGCTCCACTGTGCAATTCCAACACCTGAAGTATTTGGGTAGTGAAGTTCAATAGTCCAGGTGCCATCTTCTAAGCGCCAGGTATCCCATGACAACTCTGATGAATCAATATTGCGTGGGGCTAAACGAGAGATAACAACTCCAAGCAATGTAACCGCATCACGTCCGCCTTCTTTGCGAATCGCAATTTGCTGTGCTTGATCAATAATGTAAATACGTTCAGAGAGAATTGGTCCGGCGAAACGTTCAACCTTTTCAATTGTAGTTTCATTTTCGCGAGCGATTTGTTCTGCTGTCTGTCCTGCACGCAGCAGTCGCTGAATCTCTTTAATTGAAATACTTGGTTCATCATTTGAAGGAACCGCCATCAAGCGTTGCTGATTTACCGTTGCACGCAATGTGTCAGAAACTCGAACAGTAAATTCCTGTCCATCATTGTCATGCAAAGAAAGGTAGAGACCATCTTCGGTCTTGCCGTTAAGTCGTAGCTCAGTCACGAGCACGAGAGTAGCCGATAAGCCCCTTATAAGTCTGGAAATACGGAAGTGTGGCTGCGCATGCCGCGATCATGAATCCCAGGGGAACCCAATATGCGATGTCTGCACCAAATCTATCGATGATTTGGCCAGATAAAGCGCTAGCTAGTGCGCCGCCCATAGGCATACCTGCAACGACCCAGGTCAAAGTTTCAGTGATTTGATCTGGCGGAACTGCACCTTCTGCAACTCCGTAGGCGTTGATTACCAGTGGAGCGATTGCAAAACCGTTAAAGAAGAGCGCAACCGCTAGCCAAGGAATTGAATGTGTAAACAACATTGGAATTGAAAGAACGGTTAATGCAAAGAGAAAGATCAAGAATCGAGCGGCACTAGATAATTTCCATTTAATGACCCCGTTGATAATGGCGGCAACTGCGCTTCCTAACGCCCAGATTGCAAGCAGAATTCCAGATTGCGCTTCCTGTCCACGGAATTCAGCAAAGGCAACGGTCACAATTGCGATCGAACCAAAGAATCCGCCTAATAAAGTAGTCGGTAACACAACAGCTTGAACTCGCTTGTTTCTAATAACCGCTGGATGTGGGTCAACATGGCGCTTTGGTGTTGCAGGTGGCTCTGTTTCTTTGGCTGAAACAAATAGCGGGAAACCGATTGCCACAAAGATGATTCCCGCGATAATTCCTGCGGCAGGTGAAATTGATGTGGCGCATGCGGTCACGATGATTGGTCCGGTGATGAAAACAACCTCATCCATCAAAGCTTCAAATGAGTAAGCGGTGTTTACTAAATGGCGATCTTGTTCATCTTCAGCGGTAGTTGTCTTATCAGGACTTAAAACATGTAACCAGCGACGGCGAACTAATCCGCCAGTATTTACAGAAAATGCCTCGGCAATAATGATTGAGACAAACCATGTCCACACAGGTGTTTCATTGAGCACCAACACTGTAAATGCACAAAAGGCAATAACCTTGACTGGGATAACTCGCACCAACATTGCGCTTTGCCCAATACGGTCTGCAACCCGTGACCAATGTGGGGTAGCAAAGGCCATAACTACCGATGCGGTGGCACTTAAAGCTCCTGCAATTGCGTATGAATCACTGACCGCTACAACTATAAAAATCAGTGCAAGCGAATCCATTGAAATTGGCATACGAGCAATGAGGCCAGGAATTGAAAATCTCAGCGCTCCAGGGGTTCTAAATAGCGTTAAGTACCCTGAGAACATAGGCAAGAGTCTACCTCGCCATTAGACTGGTGTTATGACAGATATCAATCAACTGCTTCAACTTGCGCTAAAGATTGCACGTGAAGCTGGTGACTTATTGGTTGATCGCCCCGCATCTTGGGATCTCACAGTTAAATCAACTGCAATTGATATTGCCACACAGATGGATCTTGCAAGTGAAAAGCTGATTGTCGAAAGTATTTTGGCGGCACGTCCCGATGATGGAATTATTGGAGAAGAAGGAACATCTCGCCCAAGTAAGAGTGGGGTGACATGGGTTATTGATCCAGTTGATGGAACCGTTAATTACTTTTATGGATTACCAGGTTGGGCGATCAGCATCGCTGCTAAAGATGAGAATGGAACTTTGGTCGGAGTTGTTCACTCACCAACTGTTAACTCAACATGGCATGCAAGTAAAGGCGGGGGAGCTTTCCTCAATGATGTAAAGATTGCCTGCAATAATCCAGTTGAACTCAACCGTGCATTGATCTCATCAGGTTTTGCATACGATGTTCGAGATCGGGTTGAACAGTTAAAGATTGTGAACGCGCTACTTCCTCAGATCAGAGATTTACGCCGAATAGGATCCGCCGCTGCCGATATCTGTCATGTGGCCACAGGTCTTGTCGATGGCTACTTTGAAACCGGGTTGCATGAATGGGATTTAGCGGCAGCTGAGCTAGTAGCCCGAGAGGCGGGGGCGGTTGTGACCACCCGGGCCTGGCATGGACTCAATCTCACCGTTGCCGCGGGAGCTCACCTCTTTGAGGCGCTCAACGCTCACATTCCTGAGTAACCCCTGCTCGCCAAAGGCCGATTTACGGTTCTGAGCGTGGCTATGGCACAATACGCAGTCTGCACCGCCAAAGCGCGTGCTTAATAGAAATGACAAAAGGATCCGAATATGAACATTCTTGACGCCGTAGATGCAGCTTCGCTGCGCAAAGACATCCCACAGTTCCGCGCTGGTGATGAGCTCAAGATCCATGTTCGTGTTATCGAAGGTAGCAAGAGCCGTCTTCAGGTGTTCCAAGGTGTAGTTATCCGTCGCCAAGGTGATGGGGTTCGCGAGACTTTCACAATCCGTAAGGTTTCATACGGCGTTGGCGTTGAGCGTACATTCCCAGTTCACACACCAGTTATTGAAAAGATTGAGTTAGTAAAGAAGGGCGAAGTACGTCGCGCCAAGCTGTACTACCTACGCGATCTACGCGGTAAGGCTGCAAAGATTCGCGAAAAGCGCGATGGCGTTGAAGGTTACGGCGATGGAATTCTTTCAACTCCAGAGGCTGTTGTCGTTGCTGCTCCAGTTGTTGAAGCTGTTGTGGTGTCCGAGCCAGTAGCAGAGGTTGCTGTGGCAGAGGTTCCAGCTGAAGTTGTTACTCCAGATGCTGTGGTTGAAGCAGATGCACCAGCTGCTGAAGAAGCAGCTGAAGCTCCAAAAGCTGAATAATCTCTTTAATGGGTAAGAAGGGATCGCTCCTTAAGGAGCTCCCAATCCTTGTTGTAGTTGCTCTTGTTGTATCTCTATTTATCAAGAGTTTTCTTGTTCAGTTTTTCTACATCCCATCTGGATCTATGGAGAACACTCTTCAAATCAAGGATCGCGTTGCAGTAAACAAGGTTCCATTTATCTCCGACACCATTAAGCGTGGCGATGTAGTTGTCTTCCGGGATCCCAATAATTGGCTTCCAGAACCATATGAAAATTCAACCAATCAATTTGTTGCAAAGGCAAAGAGTGCACTTGTAACTGTAGGAGTGCTACCAAATCCAGCCAAGCAATACTTGGTTAAGCGAGTGATTGGTGTCGGTGGTGACCGCGTCGTGTGTTGCACAAAAGATGGCAAATTAACGATCAATGGTGTTGAAGTCACCGAGCCTTACATCTTTGCAGGTAACAAGCCCTCAGAAATGAACTTTGATGTCACAGTTCCGAAGGGCAAGTTATGGGTAATGGGAGATCACCGCGGAGCAAGTGCGGATTCTCGCTATCACCAAGAAGATATCAATAAGGGTTTTGTGCCTGAATCTAAGGTCAGCGGCCGTGTTGTCGGTGTGATTTGGCCATTTAAGAACATTACATACATTCCAAGAGTTGATGTATTAAACAAGTAACCTCATGAAGGTTATCGAACAACTGCTTGCTAATGCAGGAATCTCACCGATTGCAGGTGTTGATGAAGCAGGTCGCGGCGCATGTGCAGGTCCTCTTGTAATCGCATCAGTTGTTCTTAACGATCCATTTGCCGCCGAACTTGCTGTAGTTCGCGATTCAAAGGAAATCCCTGAAAGTAAACGTGATGCCGTTTTTGATTTAATCCATCAAGTAGCAGTATCTGTCAGTGTTGTCATTGTTCCTGCAAGCGAAGTTGATTCGCGTGGTGTTCATGCTGCGAATCTCGATGGAATGCGACGTGCTGTTCAGGGATTAACTGTTGAACCAGCTTATGTGTTGACCGATGGATATGCGATTGAAGGATTGGGAGTTCCCAACCTTGCAGTGTGGAAGGGGGATCAAGTTGTGGTCTCCATTAGCGCAGCATCGGTCATTGCAAAGGTGACTCGTGACCGAATCATGCGCGAAATGGATCTTGAATTTCCTCACTACGGATTTGCTGGTCACAAGGGGTACATCACCGCTGCACACACAAAAGCGCTCAATGAGCATGGACCTTGTGCACAACACCGTCAATCCTTTGCAAATGTTGCTGCCTTAATCCACAAGTAAGTTCAATACCTCTTGGGTCGTTGATCGGGGTATTTATCCTCCCTGATCATGAAGACAAAGAATAATCAAAGTACTGGAGCACTAGGCGAAGAAGCGGTTGCTCAATTCTTAACCGATAGAGATTGCGAAATAATCGAACGCAATTGGCGTATTCGCGAAGGCGAGATCGACATAGTTGCGCTAAACCCATCAGGAATCTTTTCATTTGTTGAGGTAAAGACTCGTAGCTCAGTTGCATTTGGGCATCCCTTTGAAGCAATCAACAGAGATAAGGCACATCGCATGCAGCGCTTGGCGCTTGCTTGGCTTGCGACCCATGGGTGTCTGGGATGTGATTACCAAATAGATGTTGCTGCGGTTTTAGTTCAACCAGATGGAAAACTTGCTATTGAGTATCGCGAGAAGTTGCTATGACGCTGGCATTAACACATTCAGTAGCGCTACTGGGATTAGAAGGCCACCTAGTAACAGTTGAGATAGATATTGCAGATGGGTTGCCTGGGTACTCGCTCTTGGGCTTACCGGATGCTGCATTATCTGAATCACGAGATCGTGTACGAAGTGCAATTGTTAATTGCGGAGAGGTGTGGCCCAATCGCAAGGTAACTGTTTCTCTCTCACCAGCTTGGCTTCCAAAGAGTGGATCTAGCTTTGATTTAGCAATCTGCATTGCACTGCTTTCTGCACATGACACAGTGCCACGTGAAAGAATCGCTGAGCTTCTCTTTCTGGGGGAGTTATCTCTCGATGGGCGCATTCGTTCTGTTCGTGGTGTCCTGCCTGCATTAATGGCTGCATACAAAGCAGGTGTTCGTACCGCAGTTGTTCCGGCGGCAAATTATGAAGAAGCGCAGCTGATGCAATCGATGACTATTGTTCCTATGGAGCATCTCAAGCAAGTGTTGCGCTGGCTGCGAACAGGAGAACGAGAAGTTGTTCAAGAGATTGAACTTCAGTGGGAACAAACCGATACCCGTTTAGATTTTGCCGATGTTGCCGGACAATCAGCTGCACGTTTGGCAGCAGAGATTGCAGCTATCGGTGGCCATCACATCTTGTTGATTGGCCCACCTGGTGCGGGAAAAACAATGATTGCCGAGAGAATTCCGACAATAATGCCGGCGCTCTCAATCGAACAAGCCTTAGAGGTAACAGCGGTTCACTCAATAGCGGGAACCCTGACACAACGTTCTCCGCTCTCATTACTTGCTCCAATTGTTTCGCCACACCACACAACTACACGAATTGCGATGGTGGGTGGCGGTTCACATGCCATTAAGCCAGGTGCATGCTCCTTAGCTCATTACGGAGTTTTGTTTGTCGATGAAGCGCCAGAGTGTGGGCCTGGAGTTCTTGATTCATTACGTCAGCCATTGGAATCAGGCACTGTGACAATTGCTCGCAGCGTTGGCAACTTAACTTTTCCGGCGCAGTTTCTCTTGGTATTAGCCGCTAATCCATGCCCATGTGGCAAGTTCACAGGTCGCGGGCGCAACTGCACCTGCACATCACAACAGGTGCGACGTTACTTAGGAAAGTTGTCTGGTCCACTTATGGATCGCATTGATTTACGTGTACAAGTTGAGCCGGTTGGACGAGTAGATATGGCTCGCAATGAATTAGGCGAAAGTAGTGAGGTGATTCGTGAGCGAGTTATTGCCGCCCGCAAAGTTGCTGAAAAACGTTTTGCAGGCATGGGTTGGAGTTTGAACTCTCAGATACCTGCACGAGCGTTGCGATCTACCTTTCAGCCGGAACGAGCAGCGATGAACTTCTTACATGATGAGTTAGATCGCGAGCTCATCACCGCTCGAGGCCTACATAAAATCATAAGAACATCGTGGAGCTTTGCCGATCTACATGGACATTCAGTTCCAACCATGAGCGATGTTCAGGATGCACATGCAATGAGAGGCAAGGTAGAGGCATGAATGAACAACTTGCTCGTGCGGCATTGTTTAGCATCATTGAAGGTGGACACACATTTTGGTGTGCAGAGATATCCACAAATGGTGCACTTTTTGTTTACAACAAGTTGCTCAACGGGGGATATGACCCCATTAAGTATGAAAAATTGATAAACACCTTGCGAGCAACCAATGGAGATGCGGTTCTAAGCGAGATCGATAAACACTATGCGCGTTTGATTACACCGTCAGATGATGATTGGCCGGAACAGCTCAATGACCTTGCTGCGCCTCCCATTGGTTTAGTCCTTAAAGGAAATATCAGCGCATTACATCAGCCATCGTTAGCAATTGTTGGAACACGGAATCCCACCTCATATGGTGCAAGGATTGCTGGGGATTTTGCTGCAGGTTTTGCAGATCGCGAATGGGCAATTGTTAGTGGTGGTGCATACGGTATTGATTCTTATGCTCACAAAGGTGCACTCATCGCTGAAGGTGTAACTGTCGCTGTGGTTGCTTCAGGAATTGATATCAATTACCCGGCGGGCAACACCAGATTATTCGCCGAAATCTGTGAGTCAGGTGCAATGGTTACCGAATTCATGCCTGGCCATAGAGCTCTTCCCAATCGCTTTCTCACTCGCAATCGCATCATCGCTGCTTTATCCAAAGCAACCCTGGTCGTAGAGGCAGCATTTCGAAGTGGATCTTTACGGACGGCGCGAGATGCTGCAGAGATATTTCGCCCAGTAATGGCGATACCTGGACCAATCAACTCACCCACCAGTGAAGGATGTCATCGCCTGATTGGCGAAAGAGCTGCAGAGATCGTGACATCTGTAGCAGATGCGGTGGAGTTTGTAGGCGTTAATCAATGAGAGAATAAGCCTATGAGTGATTTCCGTTCGGGCTTTGTAGCCATTGTTGGCCGCCCAAACGTTGGAAAATCAACATTGATTAACGCACTCGTTGGAAGCAAGATTGCAATTACTTCACACCATCCCAATACAACTCGTACTGCAATTCGCGGCATCGTTCATCGTCCAGAATTTCAGGCGGTGCTTGTAGATACACCTGGTGTTCATAAGCCAAAGACCTTGTTAGGTCAGCGCCTTAATCAAGTTGTTGATCAGAGTATGGATTCAGTAGATATTGTAATTATGTGTATTCCAGCTGATGAGACATCAGGGGCTGGCGATACCTTCATTGCACAAGAAATTGCTAAACACCCTAAAGCGAAGAAGTTTGCGGTTATTACAAAGACAGATTTAATCTCAAAGGAAAAGCTAGCTGCTCGTTTACTGGGCATCATGAAGATTGCCGAAGGTTTTGTGTGGGATGAAATCATTCCGGTATCAGCTGCTATTCATGATCAGGTTGATCTCTTGAATGAACTTATAGGCAAAAACCTTCCAGCTGGACCTCAGTACTACCCAGAAGGAACAACGAGCGATCAAGCTATTGAGCAGTTAATCTG
>JBEAVJ010000095.1:0-3555 GCA_041160995.1 Actinomycetota bacterium
ATTGTGTCAAAAACGATATCTACAGCGTGAGCTGCTTCCTTCTTGCTGTCGTTGAAGTGTGGTGCTAACGCAGCAATGAATTGGGCCTTATTCATTGAAATCCCCTTATTTACGCGTAAATGTTAAGCAACCGCTTAACGTGTTCATAAACTTACGCGCTTATTAGGGGTGATGAGGCTATTGAAATGCGCGTGTCGCTAATTTTTATTTCACGCGAAATCCAAAAAACAGTGATTTTTATGCGTAGAAAACCCTAAATGATTGATTGAGAGTTCTACACAATGCCCTTCACCCTATGCAAAAAACAATGAATTACGCTTGTTTTGAACCCTTATGAACGAATTGGAAGGGTTGCAGGTTTGTATGCAGGGCGCTTTTTCTCAAATGAGTCAATGAAATCAGTCTGTTTTAAGGTCAGTCCGATGTCATCAAGGCCCTCCATCAAGCGCCAACGGGTGTAATCATCGATGGCAAAGGGAAGGCTCTTTGAACCGTAAGACACTGTGCGCTCTTCTAGGTTTACCGTGATTGGCGTTGCAGGATCGGCTTCAATCGCCTCCCACATCGCTTCTACATCGCTTTGATCAAGGATGATTGTTAATAGCCCGCCCTTCAAAGAGTTTCCGCGGAAGATATCTGCAAAGCGGCTAGAAATAACTACCTTGAAACCATAGTTCTGCAGCGCCCACACAGCATGCTCACGAGATGAACCGGTTCCAAAATCTGCACCGGCTACTAGAACCGTTGCGTTCTTGAATTGAGGTTGGTTTAAAACAAACTCAGGATCGTTGCGCCAAGCAGCAAAGAGGCCATCCTCGAAACCACTTCTGGTGACACGCTTTAAGTAAACAGCGGGAATGATCTGATCGGTATCAACATTGCTGCGACGAAGTGGAACACCTGTTCCAACATGTGTGATGAATTTTTCCATAGTCAGGTGCTCCTTACAGATCTGCAGGTGATGACAGGGTTCCACGCAGCGCGGTTGCAGCTGCGACAAGTGGACTTACTAAGTGGGTGCGACCACCCTTGCCTTGACGTCCTTCAAAGTTACGGTTTGATGTTGACGCAGAACGCTCACCAACAGCTAGTTGATCAGGGTTCATGCCAAGACACATTGAACATCCCGCGTTACGCCATTCAGCTCCTGCATCAAGAAAGACTTTATCTAGGCCTTCTGCCTCTGCTTCAAGGCGAACACGTGCTGAACCTGGAACTACCAACATGCGAAGTGAGGAAGCGATCTTCTTTCCCTTCAAAATATCAGCAGCTGCACGTAAATCTTCAATACGGCCGTTGGTGCATGAACCTAAGAAAACAGTGTCAATCGCTATCTTTTTCAAAGGTGTTCCCGCTTCAAGACCCATGTAAACAAGTGCACGCTCTGCCGCTGTGCGCTGTTCAGAGTCTGTGAAATCTGCAGGGTTTGGAACAACAGCGTTAAGCGGAAGTCCCTGTCCTGGATTTGTACCCCATGTAACAAATGGCTCTAAATCATCGGCGTTGAGATTAACTTCAACATCAAACTGTGCATCAGCGTCGGTAAACAATGTCTTCCAGTATGCAACAGCTGCATCAAAATCTTCTGGTGCATGCGGCTTGCCCTTGATGTAATCAAAGGTTGTTTGATCGGGAGCGATTAAACCTGCGCGAGCACCAGCCTCAATAGACATGTTGCACACCGTCATGCGAGACTCCATTGATAGCGCACGGATTGCACTTCCACGGTATTCAATAACGTAGCCCTGACCGCCACCGGTACCAATTTTGGCGATGATCGCAAGAATGATGTCCTTTGATGTCACGCCCGGCTTGAGGGATCCTTCAACATTAATTGCCATAGTTTTTGGACGCTGCAATGGCAAGGTTTGTGTAGCTAAAACATGCTCTACCTCAGAGGTTCCAATTCCAAATGCAAGAGCTCCAAATGCACCATGTGTAGATGTGTGGGAATCTCCACAAACAATTGTCATACCGGGCTGAGTGATTCCCAGCTGAGGTCCAACTACGTGAACAACTCCTTGGTCCTTGTCGCCAAGTGAGTGAATGCGAACACCGAATTCGGCGCAGTTTGCACGCAAGGTATCCACCTGTAGCTTTGATACAGGATCGGCGATTGGCTTATCAATATCAATCGTTGGAACGTTGTGATCCTCGGTTGCAATTGTTAAATCTGGGCGGCGCACTGGGCGGCCTGCTAGACGCAAACCATCAAAGGCTTGTGGGCTTGTTACCTCGTGAATTAAATGAAGATCGATATAAACAAGATCTGGCTCGCCATCTGCTTGGCGGACAACATGCTCTGCCCAGATCTTCTCTGCTAACGTTTTACCCACGGCTTCAGTGCTCCTTTTTCATATCCAGGTTGAAGTATCAGATACTGAGATGCTAATATCACTCTGTGAACACAAAGAATAGCGGAGTTGGCGTTTTAGACAAAGCGGTAGCCATTTTGAGCACATTAGAGGCTGGTCCGCACTCACTGGCAGAGCTTGTTGCCGCAACGGGTATCGCTCGCCCTACAGCCCACCGTTTAGCTGTTGCACTTGAGTTTCATCGTTTAGTTGCCCGAGATTTAACGGGACGTTTTGTTTTAGGTCCGCGCTCTGGCGAACTGGGTGCTGCCGCTGGTGAGGATCGTTTGTTAGCCGCTGCCGCTCCTGCGCTCTCTGCTCTGCGTGATGCAACTGGCGAAAGCGCCCAGTTGTACCGCCGACAAGGTGATTTACGTATTTGTGTCGCCGTTGCTGAGCGGCTGTCTGGTCTTCGTGACTCTGTTCCAGTCGGTGCGGCATTAACTATGCAGGCAGGCTCTGCCGCACAGATTTTGTTGGCCTGGGAGGATTCAGAAAAGATTCATCGCGGTTTAACCAATGCGCGATTTACAGCTGCGCAACTTTCCGCTGATCGTCGTCGCGGATGGGCGCAATCTGTTGGTGAACGTGAAGCTGGTGTTGCATCAGTCTCTGCACCGGTTCGTGCACCGAATGGCAAGGTAATCGCCGCTGTAAGCATTAGCGGCCCGATCGAACGTCTAGGACGTCAACCAGGCCGCATTCATGCCGCTGCAGTAGTTGCTACCGCTGCTCGCCTGACTGAATACCTAACTCGCGAATAACCCGCGAAATAGTTGAAAAGGCAAAACCTTTTCGCTGAAGCAGAGATTGAATTCTGCGAATTTGAACCTCTGGTTCTAATCGACTCATGGTGCTGTACTTGCGCATTGCCAATGAAAATGCGGTGCGGTACTCAGACTCATCATCGATCTCGTCAAGAGCTTCATCAATACTGTTTTGATCTACTCCCCTAGTGCGAAGTTCACCAGCGATGATCCTCTTGGATAACTTCTTTGAGGTGTGACGGGATTGGGTCCACGCCTTGGCAAACTCAGAGTCGTTGATCAACCCTTTTTCTTGGAGTCTAAATACAGTTGCATTTGCAACATCATCCTCGACCCCGCGCTTTTTAAGGTGTGCCAGTAGCTCACCCTTACTCTTTGCGCGTGCAACCAAAGCATTTAATGCGATGGTGTTTGCGATTGAGTAAGGGTCAGCC
>JBEAVJ010000012.1:0-17687 GCA_041160995.1 Actinomycetota bacterium
ACCTTTGTGAATCGTCCACGCGCGGGCTTCCTTTGGACCTGCAGTTAAATATGTCTGCAATCCCAAAGTATCGAAACCAACACGTGCCAAGGTTGCAAGGCCTGGTTCTTTCAAACCAATTGATTGCAACAATTCCAATGCATCCTCATCACTGAGTTCTGCGAGTTCTGCTTCTGTTTTTGCATCCAAGAAAATTGCTTCCGCTGGTGAAACCAACGCCTGCAACTTTGCCTTGAGCGCCTCATCATTTAATTCAGCGGCATCAACATTAAAGACATACAAGAAAGGCTTCGCGGTTAACAGGTGAAGCTCGGCCAGAAGTTCGCGATCGATTGAACTCTGTGACAACGGCTTTCCAGATTGCAACCATTCATTAGCTGCCTTGACCGCTTCAAGGATCGGTGCCTTCTCCTTGGCAACGCGTGCTTCCTTTTCAAGACGAGGAATTGCCTTTTCAATTGTCTGTAAATCTGCGAGCGCTAACTCAGTGTTAATCGTTTCCATATCCGATGCTGGATCAACTCGACCATCGACGTGAACAACATCGCCATCATTGAAAACACGGATGACCTGACAGATCGCATCGGTGTCACGAATATTTGTCAGGAACTTGTTGCCAAGACCGGCACCTTCAGAAGCGCCCTTTACGATTCCGGCGATATCTACAAAGGAGACAACCGCTGGAAGTAGTTTTTCTGAGGAAAAAATTGTGGCGAGCTTGGCTAAACGCTCATCTGGCACTCCCACCATTCCCACATTGGGCTCGATGGTGGCGAAGGGGTAGTTAGCGGCCAAAACATTGTTCTTAGTCAGAGCATTAAAAAGGGTCGACTTTCCGACATTTGGCAGTCCGACGATTCCGATAGAGAGGCTCACTGGGGTAAGCCTACGCGGGATTGTCGGTGCTCCCTGCCACGATAGGCCCATGCCCGCATACGTAGTGACCTTATTAATAGGACTTTTCGCAGGATCTGCGATCGGATACCTGGTGTCAGCCCTGAAATCCAAGGATTCATCGGGAAATCAAGCCCTGCTCGATGATTACAAGGCTCAACTTGCAGCAGAGCGAGCAAAGACAGAAAGTGCGATCACATTAAACGCTGAACTCGTGGCGGTGAAAGACTCTGTTTCAAAGTTAACCAATCAATCCAATGAGGCTAACCGCATCCGTACCGAGGCTGAGGCAAAGCTCAATACAACAATTCTGGAAATGCGTCGTGCATCTGAGTCCATCTTTGATGAGACCAAGAAGATCGCTGGTGCGCTCTCTAACTCTCAGACCCGCGGAAAGTTTGGTGAGGCACAGTTAGAGCTACTGCTTCAAGGTGCTGGGCTTCGTGAGGGACATGAGTACACCGCACAGCGCTCAACAACAGACTCTGATTCATCGGGAATTCCAGATGTCACCGTTTCAATGCCTGGTGGTTCATTGTTGTTTATCGATTCCAAGTTTCCCTTTGAACGTTTCCTGGAAGCCTTTGGCACTGAGGATCAATCGCAACGTGATGAGTATCTACAGCTGCACACCAAGGATTTAATGAAGCATGTTGAAGCGCTCGCAAAGCGTGGATATCACAAGTCGCAGGGTTCACCTGATTTTGTTGTGCTCTTTGTCCCCTTTGAAACCTTGTTATCTGAGGCTTTGCGCTTAGATCCAATGTTCCTGGAAAAGGCCTTTAAATTAGGTGTCACCGTTGCGACCCCAACATCGATGATGGCGCTACTGCGCACGATCGGTTACATCTTTACCCGCAACAAGTTGGCGGAGAACGCTGATGAGATTCAAAAGGTTGCCAGCACCTTCTTGAAGAACATCACCTTGCTGCATACAAAGATTGTGGCCGTTGGTAAGGCGATCTCATCTACCTCTAAGGCGTATGAAGATTTAGTGCCAACAGCTGAAAAGACTGTTTTGGCACCGGCTCGAAGAATTCATAACTTAGGTGTCACAGGGGATAAAGATAAGTTGGCGATTGAGTATCCTGAAGCCCCTGGTGCGGTTCGCGACTTAAAGAGCGCAGAGCTTGAAACTGGGGATGATTACATTGATGTAGAAGAGGTAGATGAGCGATGAGCACACTTCAAAAGATTCAAATCCAGGGTCCTGGATTAAAGAAGCAGGGCATCGTTGTTTTGCAGTTCCTCTTTATCGGCTTCTTTGTCTTTATTGAGATGACGATCCGCACCGGTGTTGGAATCCTTACTGGTGTCGCTATTTGCGCGGCAACCTTTGCATCTCTTCGCTTTGGTCGCCCCGGTACAACCTATGTTTCAGTTGTAACTCCCCCGTTGGCCTTTGCGGGCTCGGCACTCTTCTTCATAGTTTTGCTGGGTGGCTTTAGACCATCTCGAGTGGGAGTTGATTTCATCGCATCCCTTGCATCAGAGGCGCCATTCCTCATTATTTCAGCGTTGTATGGCTGGTTTGTCTACCTCAATGAAAAGGCAAAGGCGAAGCCTTCCAAGAAAAGAACTGCACAAAAGGCGGATTAAGCGATCCCCGCCGCCTTCATATCCTTACGAAGCTCTGGTGGCAAAGCAAAAAGTAATGACTCTTCTGCCGCTGTAATCTCTTCAACATCACGGAATCCATGCTCTGCAAGTGTTGCTAATACATCCTTCACTAAAATCTCTGGAACAGATGCACCGCTTGTTACTCCGATTGTCTCTACATCGGTAAACCAGTGATCCTGAATCTCTTCAGCGTAATCAATCAGATGTGAAACCTTGGCACCATATTCCAATGCAACCTCTGCAAGGCGCACTGAGTTACTTGAGTTTTGGGAACCTACAACAATTACTAAATCTGCTTGTGGTGCAATCACCTTGATCGCCTCTTGGCGATTTTGTGTTGCGTAGCAAATGTCATCACTAGGCGGCGCTTGAATATCTGGGAAACGTTCCTTAAGGATCGCAACTGTTTCCATCGTTTCATCAACAGATAAAGTTGTTTGCGATAACCAGATCAAGTTCTTTCCTGGTGTTGGTTGAATGGTGCGGGCACCTTCGAGGCCATCGACGATGCGAACCTTGTCTGGTGCTTCTCCTGCGGTTCCCTCAACCTCTTCATGGCCATGGTGACCGATAAGCAAAATCTCTGCATCCTCAGTGGCAAAACGTCGAACCTCATGGTGAACCTTGGTTACCAATGGGCAGGTCGCATCAATGGTCTTGAGGTTTCGCGCAGCAGCTTCTTCATGCACCATCGGAGAAACACCATGAGCGGAGAAGACAACGGTCTTGCCCTCTGGAATTTGATCTGTCTCATCAACAAAGATCGCACCCTTTGCCTCGAGCGAGGTAACAACGTGAACGTTGTGCACGATCTGCTTGCGAACATAAACCGGTGCGCCATAGAGAGCCAGGGCTTTTTCAACGGTGATGACGGCGCGATCTACCCCTGCGCAATATCCGCGAGGCGCTGCCAGTAGAACTCTCTTAGCCATGGGGGCAGTCTATTAGGCTCATCCCATGTTCGAAACTTCAAGTGAAGCCCCCGCCACGGTTCGCACCGTTTCTGAGGCGATCAAGGAGTATGTAGAACGGCTAGGCCCAATCTGGATTGAGGGCGAGATCAGCGAACTCAATGAACGCAGCGGAATGATGGCCTTTATGCGTTTGCGTGATCCCAGCGTTGATATGTCTATTTCTGTGATGTGCCATAAATCAGTGATCGCTGCTGTGAAGCCTTTGCCCGACAACGCCCGCATCGTTATGTATGCAAAACCATCGTGGTACACAAAAAATGGATCTCTCTCATTTTCTGCTCGTGAGATTCGTCAGGTTGGAGTTGGCGAACTACTTGCTCGATTAGAGGCGTTGAAAAATCTCTTGGCTGGTGAAGGGTTGTTTAACTCAGATCGCAAGGTTGCACTTCCATTGCTTCCCAAGGTTATTGGTTTGATCTGTGGTCGCAATACCGATGCAGAAAAAGATGTGGTTGAAAATGCAAAGCGTCGCTGGCCCAGTGTTCAATTTGAAATCCGCGAGGTAACGGTTCAAGGCGCAGCTGCCGTGAGCGAGGTTTCCGAGGCGCTTCGTGAATTAGAGGCGAACAAAGATGTTGAGGTAATCATCATTACCCGTGGTGGTGGCTCCTTCGAAGATTTGCTGCCATTTAGTGATGAAGGTTTGGTGCGACTAGCTGCATCCTGTGAGACTCCAATTGTTTCTGCGATTGGCCATGAAAAGGATTCACCACTTTTAGATTTAGTTGCAGATTACAGAGCATCGACTCCAACAGATGCTGCCAAAAGAGTTGTTCCAGATATCGGCGAAGAGATCGCGATGATCGAGGCGATGCGAGATCGCGCCCGTCGCACATTGGTAAATCGACTAGATCTTGAATCAACTCGCATCACTAACTTTAAAAACCGCCCAGTTATGAAGGACCCGCATGTATTAATCACCACAAGGGCTGAAGTTATTGCTGGGCTGCGCGATAGGTCCAACCGCTCCTTTGGCTCATCCTTGAAGTTGGCCAAAGAGGAGCTCAAGCAGATCAAAGCACGCGTGCGGGCCTTATCCCCTCAATCAACTTTGGATCGCGGGTACTCAGTTGTTCAGTTAGCCGATGGCCAGATCGTGACAGATCCAAAGAGATTAAAGGCGGGCGATGAATTACGACTTCGTCTTGCAAAGGGCGAGACCAAAGCCACAGTGCTAGACAAGTAAAAATCACACCACAGCAAGGAAGAGAGTAGATTTAACCCATGGCCGAAGCAAAGAAGATCTCCTATGAAGCAGCACGTGATGAGCTAGCAGAGGTTGTTGAATCCCTAGAAGCGGGAAGTGCAACCCTTGAAGAGTCATTGAAGTTGTGGGAGCGCGGCGAAGAGTTAGCCAAGATCTGCCAGGAATGGTTGGACGGAGCTAAGAAAAAACTTGACGCGGTAAAGCCTGAATAGAAACGCAGATGCCAAACTTTTCCTACTCAGATCTTCTGCCGCTTGGCGAGGATAAGACCAAGTACCGTCTTGTCAGCAAAGATGGTGTATCGGTTGTAAAGCATGGCGATAAAGAGTTTTTGCAGGTCGAACCATCAGCCCTTGAAAAGCTGAGCTCTGAAGCGATTCATGACATCAACCATTACCTGCGCGCAGAACACCTGCAGCAGTTAACAAATATTGTTAAAGATCCAGAGGCCTCACCTAATGATCGCTTTGTTGCGATTGATTTATTGAAAAATGCCAACATCGCAGCTGGTGGAGTTTTGCCAATGTGCCAGGACACTGGAACCGCTTTAGTAATGGGCAAGAAGGGCCAGTTTGTTTTAACCACTGGCAAGGATGAAGTGGCTATTTCACAAGGTATTTACGATGCCTACACAACCTTAAATCTTCGCTATTCCCAGATGGCCCCAGTAACTACCTGGGAGGAAAAGAACACCGGCAATAACCTGCCAGCCCAGATTGAGATCTATGCAGATAGTGATCATCAGGATGAGTACAACCTGTTGTACATCGCTAAGGGTGGCGGCAGCGCTAACAAATCATTTTTGTATCAAGAAACCAAAGCTGTTTTAAACCCAGCATCCTTTATGAGCTGGTTGGATGAAAAGCTGCGTTCCATTGGAACTGCCGCATGTCCTCCGTATCACTTGGCAATTGTTATCGGTGGAACAAGTGCCGAGCACACCGTCAAGACCGCAAAGCTTGCAAGTACCAAGTACTTAGATTCACTGCCAACTTCAGGAGATGCGGCAACCGGCCATGGCTTCAGAGATATCGAGCTTGAGCAAAAGGTTCTTGAATTAACCCGCACCTTAGGAATCGGTGCGCAGTTTGGTGGCAAGTACTTCTGCCACGATGTTCGCGTTGTTCGTCTTCCACGTCATGGTGCATCGCTTCCCATCGCGATCGCGGTCTCCTGTTCGGCAGATCGTCAGGCAAAGGCCAAGATCACCAAGGATGGAATCTTCCTCGAAGAGCTAGAGCGGGATCCTGCACACTTCTTGCCTGAGACAACTGATGAACATTTAAATGATGATGTTGTAGCGATTGATTTGAACCAGCCAATGACCGCTGTTTTGGCAGAGCTTTCCAAGCACCCAGTGAAGACCAGACTTTCCTTGACTGGAACTTTGGTTGTAGCCCGCGACTTGGCCCACGCCAAGATCAAGGCGATGATGGATGAGGGCAAGCCAATGCCTGAATACATGAAGAAATACGCTGTTTATTACGCAGGTCCGGCCAAGACCCCTGAAGGGTATGCATCGACCCCTGAAGGGTATGCATCAGGATCCTTTGGACCAACAACAGCAGGTCGCATGGATTCCTATGTTGATTACTTTCAAGCACAGGGTGGATCAATGGTGATGCTGGCAAAGGGCAATCGATCAAAGGCTGTTACCGATGCTTGTAAATCACATGGTGGTTTTTACCTAGGATCAATTGGAGGACCGGCGGCTCGCCTGGCCTTGGATTGCATCACAAAGGTTGAGGTTCTAGATTTTGAAGAGCTAGGAATGGAAGCGGTCTGGAAGATCGATGTTGTTGATTTCCCGGCCTTCATCGTTGTCGATGACAAGGGCAATGATTTCTTTGTTGAGTCTTCGAAATTGGTAAAGATTGGCACAAAGCCAGAAGTTTAATTCGGTGATTGGTGCGAGGGTTTAAAAGCCCCAAAGCGGCTTAGTACCAGTTGCTCCGCTTGTGCTTTGCCCAGGCCTTGCATGGGGTCTCATAGCGAATGCTGATGTAGCGAAGTCCCCAACGGATCTGAGTTACAGGGTTGGTGCGCCAATCTGTTGAAACAACATTCATCTTTGTCGCAGGTAGCGCCTGAGGAATTCCATGTGCGCCAGATTTCTTGTTACGAGATTTGTAGTTCCAATTACTTTCCTGGGTCCATAACTGGTTCAAACATTTGTACTCTTTTTCAGCAAAGCCATACTCTTCAACCAAAATGCTCTTGGCAACCTTCTTGGCGCCGAGCGGGGTTCGAGCTAACTCGACCTGGCGGCTAACGGCAGAGACCAGAGCCATCTGGGTTGAGAAGATCGCACCTGATGCTGTGGCGGTGAGGTCATCCTCGCCAAACAAAGCTGCAACGGTTTCTGGCTCAACGATTGATGCGGTTTTCTGTGCCTCAACCTCGACCGTGGAAACCACTGGGCTCTCCAAGGCGTTGGCCGCTGGAAGCAGGGTCGCGATCAGAAGCAGGGAGGATGAGACGCCAAGGATCGCTATCGACTTTGCTGTCTTGAAAACAGGTTTCACTGTGGTGCTCCTTTCCTCATCTGATCACCCGCGGATACTCACCCGTGGTTTCTTGCCATGGCCAATCAGCCTCAAATGAGGCTTCAATAACCAAGGGGAATGGCTTTATGGTGCGGTAGATGGGGCGCATCGGCAAATCAAAGTGTGCGGGAGTCGGAAATTCTCAGGAAATCACAAAGCTGTGGATAGGTAAAAGCGCAGGTCAGAAAGGGGGATGTCCGATATGTCCGAAATGTGACTGTGAGATAGATTCTGGCCCTAAATAGGCCATGTCGCTACCGATTAGTTTCCGACCGGGCCTTCCAACATCTCAGTAACCAGGGCTGCGATCGGCGAGCGCTCGCTTCGAGTCAAGGTGACATGGGCAAAGAGGGGATGGCCCTTCAAAGTTTCAACCACGGCGACCACTCCATCATGGCGGCCGACCCGAAGGTTGTCTCGTTGGGCAACATCGTGGGTCAGGACGACTCGGGAGGCGGTTCCAATTCTGGAGAGCACCGTTAGTAGGACTCCCCGTTCCAAGGATTGGGCCTCATCGACGATCACAAAGGAGTCGTGAAGGGAGCGACCACGGATATGGGTCAGGGGCAGGACCTCGATAAGTCCGCGGTCGATAATTTCGTCAATCACCGGCTGACTTACCAAAGCGCCCAAGGTGTCAAAAACCGCCTGGGCCCAGGGCGACATCTTTTCGCCCTCAGAGCCGGGCAGGTATCCCAGCTCCTGGCCGCCAACTGGATACAACGGACGGAAGATAACTACCTTTTTGTGAAGACGTTTTTCCATCACCGCTTCTAATCCGGCACACAGTGCAAGTGCGGATTTTCCTGTTCCAGCTCGGCCTCCCAATGAAACGATGCCGATGTTTTCATCCAACAAAATATCGAGAGCGATCCGTTGTTCAGCGCTTCTGCCATGAAGGCCAAAGGCTTGGCGATCTCCGCGGACCAACTTCAACTGTTTATCGGCGGTGACTCGCGCAAGGGCCGATCCCTTTTCTGAATGCAGCACTACCCCGGTGTGAACCGGCAGTTGGTGGGCGGCTTCATGATCGGCAAAATCACCGGAGTACAAATCATCGATAACAGAGGATGAAACATCTAGCTCTTCAATTCCGGTCCACCCGCTATTGGAGACAAGCTCTGCCAAATACTCCTGGGCTTCGACACCAACTGAGGATGCCTTTACTCGCAGTGGCAGATCCTTAGTTACAAGAACAACATCCTTGCCATCTGACATCAGGTTTTTCGAGATCGCCAGGATTCTTGAATCATTGGTGCCATCGCGAAGGAAGCCATGAGGCAGGGTTGAAAGATCGGTGTGGTTGAGTTCGACGGAAAGGGTTCCGCCTTCAGGGGTAATGGTGAGCGCTTTATCGAGGCGGCCATGGCTCACCCGCAGATCATCGAGGGCACGTAATGCGGCGCGGGCAAAGTAGCCCAATTCAGGGTGATCCCGCTTAGTTTCTAGCTCTCCGATAACCGCGATCGGAATGATGACTTCATGTTCGGCAAATCTATAGAGCGCTCCGGGGTCTGCGAGCAAAACGCTGGTATCTAAAACAAAGGTTTTCTTAGCTTTTTGACCCTTAGCAGCCAATGCTTGCTCCTAGATTTAATTGTTCTAGCCGGAAAGTGCTTCGGATAGCAAAAAGGTAGAACTGTTAGCGATAAAAAGTGCGCAGACACGCGAGATACGCAAGTTAAATTTTGGTACCGATTAAATCTTGGTATCGATTTATGAACCGAAGCGGCGTTGTCTCACAGAGTAAGAACGAAGGGCGCGAAGGAAATCAAGGTGGCGGAAATCTGGCCAATAGGCCTCGCAGAAATAGAACTCCGATAAGGCACTTTGCCATAACAAGAAGCCACCGAGTCGTTGCTCACCCGATGTGCGAATCAATAGCTCGGGATCAGGCTGACCTGCGGTGTATAAAAACTTTGAAATATCTTCCGTTGTTAACTTCTCTTTTGCATCCTTGATGGAATGGCCAGCCGACTCTTCTTCAGTTAAGTAACTCTTGACCGCATCAACGATTTCACGACGGCCGCCATAACTAATGGCGACATTGACCTCAACGCCATCGTTGCGAATCGGCTTGAGAGAGCTGAGCTTTTCTTCCAACCAAGGTGGAAGTAAATCGAGCGCACCTACAGCTTTGATATTCCAGCGGCCCGTGGCAGCTAACTCATCGACGGTGTTGCCAATAATCTTTAGTAGCTCATCGATCTCTTCCTGCGAGCGCTTAAAGTTATCGGTTGATAGCAACCACAAAGTTACGACCTTGACCTGGGCATCATCACACCAGCCCAAGAAATCAATGATCTTGTTCGCCCCTGCTTTATGGCCATGAGGATCATTATCTGTTGGATTAGATTTTGCCCAGCGACGATTTCCATCGAGGATCACGCCAACATGGTGAGGGGTCTTTGAAAAATCTAAGGATCGAACTAATCGCCACTCGTACAGTGGGTAGATCAAAGATTTGATGAGTTTACGAATACTGTCGAACAACTCTGCGCTCCGCAGCGATTGATGCAAATGGAAGTGTGCCAGCTAGAAGTAGCCACACAATCTTCTTAATGGGCCAGTTGGCCTTTACTGAAAATTGAAGGGCGACAAGTACATAGGCGAGGTAGATCCAGCCATGGACAAAGGGAATCCAAGCAACGGCGGCTTTCCAATCGGGGTTGTTAAATAGATACACCACCGGCAGATCTACAAACCACAACAGTAAGGACATAACGCCGGCGACTAGGGCCATAAATCTAAATCTCTTCACTGCGCTGCTCATGGGGTAACTCTACGGCGATAGAAGGGCAGGTACAGCACCACAAGGGCCATGAGCCACCAAATGACCACATAGGAAATGTGCTGCCAGTAGTAGCCAGGGATCTTGGGGTTGATCTTTTCTTCAGTCACGCGGGAGCGCTCAAGATTTTGACCATCGCGAGATTCAGATCGAGCCAAGATGTAGCCATCATATAAATCAAGATCGGTTAATCCGACAATAACTGCGCTATCTAATCTCGATATAACACCTGGAGTATTTTGGGCGCGATCTCCAGATTGGCTGGCAACTAAAACTCCAGTGATACCGATATCCATTGATTGTTGAATCTCGGGGTTGAGTAAACGTTCTGACCATAACCCGCGAACAACCAGAATCGCTGAACGCTCATCAACTTGAGCTAGTGCAACCTCCCAATCGGCAACGACACCATCTCCATCATCTTGATTGGGTGCTCTGAAATTAGCGATGTACTTTCCAGTTACTGAAACTGTTCTGTTAAATGCTTGGGCGCCTAAAGCCTGCCGAGGTTGTGCAACTGTCTGCAAGGCAACCACATTTGTATCAATTGTTCGTGCAATTTTTAAACTTGCTTTTAAATCTGCAGCGCGTTGAAGCTGCCAAAAACCTAATCCAACGCAGAGCGCGGCGATTGCTAAAACCGCAGCACCTTGGAAAATCCTGGTAAGAAGATTATTCGGTTGAGTCATCGCTTCGATCTACGCCCATGAAGCGCTTATAAAAACTGCGCATCAAAAAGACAACAGCGATAAGCAATATTCCAACCGTTAGGGAGCCGGCTGATCCCATAAAGATTTCTTCTTGTTCCATGCGATAATCATGTCATGCAATCACCAGAGCCGTTCAACTATGAAGAGCGATACGGCGTTGCCAAAAGCACACGATGGCCGGTTATTGCCCTTGTTGTCGCGATTCTGGGTATTGGTTGGTTGATGTGGTCTGCGCTGTATCACTCCAATCCGCCGCTTCGCTCGCAGCTGGTTTCCTTCACAATCACCAATGATCGTGAAGCAACTGTTCGGTACTTCATTGAGCGAACCGATAGCCGGCAGGCAGTGGTGTGCACTCTGATCGCCCGTGACTACGACAAAAACATTGTGGGCCAAATTGATCAGGAGATTCCCGCTGGTAAAGCAAAGGTTGAACTGGTCACCGTTGTTCCTACGCGTAGCGAATCGGTTAATGCCGATGTATCCAGTTGTCGCACCGCGTAAATAGCCAGTACCGTTACCCCTTATGACACAGACATGGTTAACCCAAGAGGCCGCAGATCGGTTGCGTGCTGAACTTGTGCAGCTTGAAGGCCCAGGTCGCAAAGATGTCACAGCCAAAATCGAAGCAGCGCGCGCCGAAGGTGACTTGAAAGAAAATGGCGGTTACCACGCAGCACGTGATGAGCAAGGAAAAATGGAAGCGCGCATCCGTCAGTTAAAGCAGATGCTTGAGAATGCACATATTGGAACTCCACCAGCTAGTGCCGATGGAAAAGTTGGTGCAGGTATGGTCGTCACCGCAATCATTGCTGGTGATGAGATGAAGTTCTTAATCGGATCTCGTGAAATTTCATCTGGGGATCTAGATGTTTATAGCGAGAAATCACCTTTGGGGTCAGCGGTTCTTGGCCAAGATATCGGTGCAAAGGTTTCTTACACAGCACCTAACGGTCGCGAAATCTCAGTAGAGATTGTTGCCGCCGAGTTTTACGCTTAAGTAACTAGTACAAAACCAGGAATTAGCTGGAGTAGTTCTTGTACTTACGAATACTCAGCGGAATAAAGATCGCCATCAAAATAACCATGTACAGCAATGATGTCTCTAATGGGTGCTGACTTGGCCACGAGTTAGCGGTTGCACCAAACTCATTTTTTAGACCAAACAATTGGCGACAAGCAGCCACCATCGTTGAAACTGGGTTCCATTCAGCAAAGTACTGCAGCGCTCTAGGCATTCCTGTAGTTGGCGCAAAAGCGTTTGATAAGAAGGTCAATGGGAAGGTGACCAAGAAACCAACGCTTTGGACTGTGCGGGCCTCTTTGACTGACAGACCAACCAAAATTCCAATCCATGAAAGGGCATAGCCAAACATAAAGAGGAATAAGAAAGCCAAAGTAGTTTGAAAGATTCCAGAGGTTGGACGCCAGCCCACTGCAAATCCAGCAAGTGCCATTACAACTAGTACCAAAATATTGAGCAGTGCATCACCAAAGGTACGACCAATAATTACCGCACCACGTGAAATAGGCAGTGATCTAAAGCGATCGATTAATCCCTTTTTCATATCTTCAGCTAAACCAATTGCAGTTGATGCCAAGGTGAAGGCCACTGTCTGAACGAAGATTCCGGGCATTAGTAGCTGCACATATCCACCAGGTTGACCTGTATCGATTGAGCCACCAAATACATAACGGAACAACAACACAAACATAACTGGCTGAATTGTCGAGAAAACAAGTAACTCAGGAACACGAGCTAACTGAAGTAGTTGGCGCTTTGTAATGATCATCGCATCTAAGATCGCATTTCTCATTTCTTGCCGCCTCTCTTCTTCTTAGCCACTGGTTCTTCTACCGTCTCCTCCGCAACATGTCCTGTTAATGAAAGGAACACATCATCAAGAGATGGGCGCTTGAGACCAATATCTAATGGATGAATCTTCGCCTCATCCATAGCGCGAAGTGCATCCATCAAATCTTTGGAACCATTAAGTACTGGTGCGCTGACTGTTCGGTGATCGACATGTGTTGCATGTCCACTGATCTTTGCAACGATCTCATTTGCTTGAGCAAGATCTGCAGGCTCGACGGTAATTTCTAGACGCTCTCCACCAACCTGCTTCTTCAATGCATCTGATGTGCCACGGGCAATTACAGTTCCGCGATCAATAACCGCGATTTCATCAGCCAATTGATCTGCTTCTTCTAGGTACTGGGTCGTTAAAAGTAGCGTTACGCCGCCCTTTACGAGCTCCTGAATGACCTGCCACATATCTTGGCGACCACGTGGATCTAAACCAGTTGTTGGCTCATCTAAGAAGAGAATCTTGGGCTTAACAATTAATGATGCGGCCAAATCAAGGCGGCGACGCATTCCACCTGAATACGTCTTAATAGGGCGACGCGCCGCTTCAGTTAATTCAAAACGTTCTAGCAATTCATTTGCACGATCAATAGAGCTTTGTCGACCTAAGTGATACAAACGACCAAACATCACCAAGTTATCCCAGCCAGTCAATGTCTCATCAACAGCTGCATATTGACCTGATAAACCAATTTGTTCACGAACTTTGTCAGGATGCTTAATGACATCAATACCTGCAACAGTTGCTGATCCAGAATCAGGCTTGAGCAGCGTTGCGAGAATTCTCACAGTTGTAGTTTTTCCTGCACCATTAGGTCCAAGTACGCCTAAAACAGTGCCTTCTTCAACATCTAATGACAAATCATTGAGTGCTTTGACCTCGCCATTGCGATAGGTCTTTACTAAGTGTTCGGCTATAACTGATTTCACAGAGTAACCTTACCTTCATGTCTAATGAGAAGCCAGTAACCGAAGGAACCAAGCAACTAACGCACAAAGAAATTATGGTGATTTTGGGTGGCTTGATGATGGGAATGTTCCTAGCGGCCCTGGATCAAACCATCGTCTCGACAGCGCTGAAGAGCATCGTCGAGGAGTTTGATGGCTTAAATCACTACACCTGGGTTGTAACCGCGTACTTGCTTACCTCAACCGCATCTACTTTGTTGTACGGAAAGATTTCAGATATTTATGGACGACGAGTTGTATTTCAATTCGCGATTATTGTTTTCTTAATCGGTTCATTTCTCGCAGGTGCTTCGCAAAACATGGAGCAGCTAATTGCTACTCGTGCACTTCAGGGCTTAGGTGCCGGCGGCTTAATGGCACTGACCTTCGTAATTATCGGCGACATTATTTCCCCTCGTGAACGTGGGCGTTATCAGGGTTACTTTGGCGCTGTCTGGGGCTTGTCCTCAGTTGCAGGACCATTGCTGGGTGGCTTTCTTTCAGATCGCGGTGAAATTCTGGGTGTAAGTGGATGGCGTTGGATTTTCTACATCAATATTCCGATTGGAATTGCCGCACTAATCATTACCTCGGCTGTCCTACATCTTCCAAAGAGCAAGCGTGAGCACTCAATCGATTATCTAGGTGCGCTCTTGATGGTCTCTGCGGTGACCTTGGTTCTACTGTCACTAGCTGTTTATGGTCCGCAAAATGGTTGGGGAGATTCTCGAACAATTTCATTCCTAATTATTGGAACTATTCTGACCATTCTGTTCCTCATGTGGGAAAAACGCGCCAAAGAGCCAATCCTTCCGCTCCACTTGTTTAAGAACCACACCTTCTCTCTTACATCTTTACTAGGAGCGGTTATTGGTGCGGGCATGTTTGGTGCGATCGTCATGCTTCCTTTATATCTTCAAGTTGTTAAGGGTGATACTGCAACATCTGCTGGACTTAAGTTGATCCCTTTAATGCTTGGAATTGTTACCACTTCCATTATTTCAGGAAAACTTATTTCAAAGCATGGTCATTACAAGCGCTTCCCAATTGCCGGAACTGCGCTTATGACAATCGGTATTGTGTTGATGACCCGCTTACAGATTGATACACCGTTCTGGGAGATTGCGATCTATGCAGTTCTGGTTGGTGCAGGTCTTGGTCTTTCGATGCAAACAATTGTTATTGCCCTGCAAAACTCAGTGGATTACAAGGACATGGGTGTAGCGACTAGCTCTAATACCTTCTTCCGTTCCCTAGGATCTGTATTCGGCACTGCAATCTTCGGAAGTATCTTGACTAACCGTGTTGGTCATTACCTACAAAGTAACTTTGCAGAGTTAGCAACAAGTAATCCTGCAGCTTTAAAGGGCTTTGATATGACAAAGCTTGAGGGAATTAGCAATAACACTGCGGTTCTTAAGACTCTGCCACCAGAGATTCAGGCAACCGCGCTTAACGCCTTCGTAAACTCATTTCACATTGTTTTCTGGGCAGCAGCCCCAATTACTGCGATCGGCTTCTTCTTAGCTCTCAAGCTACGTGAAACCCCACTACGCACTAATCAGGAGTACGCAGCGGCTCGTGATGAGGCAGCAGGAGAGTCACTGGGTTGATCCGCTCTCCATTTAGGGATCTTCCTCGTGAAGTATCCATTCTCATTGCAGCTTCTTTCTTTGTTGCCGTCGGATTTGGAATTGTCATGCCAGCGATTCCAGTCTTTGCTAAATCCTTTGGAGTCAATAACGCCGCAATTGGATTAATGGTTTCAGCCTTTGCAATAACCCGTTTCGCATCAGGGTTAATTTCGGGAACGATGGTTGATAAATTCGGTGAGAGAAAAGTCTTTTCTACCGGTGTATTTATGGTCTCGCTCTTCACATTCTTAGCTGGAGTTGCCCAGAATTATGAGCAGTTGTTGTTCTTTAGAGCAGCGGGCGGCTTGGGTTCATCTATGTTCTCAGTAGCTGCAAGCTCAGTTATCTTGCGTTCAGTCAGCGATGATCAACGTGGGCATGCTCAATCTGTTTATCAAGGCTCCTTTATCGTGGGTGGAATGGCTGGCCCTGCAATTGGTGGTTTGCTTTCTGTAATCTCATTACGCGCGCCATTTTTTGTATACTCAATTTTATTATTCATCTCTGGCCTCGTTGCACTGTTTTTCCTTAAGGGAGATTCAATTGGTGCAAAGGTAAAGAATGACAGCGATGCTCCTGCAACAACTATTCGTGAAGCCTTAGCGATGCCCGCATATCGAATCGCGTTGGTTTTGGCTTTTATCGGAACCTGGGTTTTCTTCGGAATGCGCGCATCGATCTTGCCGGTCTTTGTGACTGAAGAGTTAGATTCAACAACTGCAGTGGTGGGTTATGGCTTTGCAATTTCCGCCATCGTTCAAGGTGCAATCTTGCTCAAGGCTGGAAGGTTTTCAGATGCAAAGGGTCGCCGCGCAGCATCAATCATTGGAGCAAACATCGTATTTGTTGGTGTGCTTCTTTTAACCTTCGCGGTAAACGCCTGGATGTTCATTCTTTCCATGATCATTCTTGGCTTTGGTGGTGCATTTCTATCTACAACACCAGCCAGCATGGTTGGAGACATCATTAAGGGTAAGGGTGGCAAGGTAATCGCTATCTTCCAGATGGCAGGAGATGCGGGAATGATCTTTGGGCCAATCATTATTGGCTGGATTTCAGATGTTTACTCTTACCGAACCGCATTTGGAGCATCTGCGGTCATCTTCTTATTCGCTATGGTTTTGGTCTATCGAATTCCAGAGACCAGAAATGTCGAAGGGCCCCAGGTTAAGATCTAATTAGTCATTTCCACGCAGGATTGAAAGAACGCGTAGAACCTCTAGGTACAACCAAACGATTGTGACCATGAGACCAAATGCTGCTCTCCATGATTCATTCTCTGGAGCACCAGCTGCAATTCCCTTTTGAATTGAATCAAAATCAAGGATCAAGAAGAAGGCTGCAAGAACCATTCCACCTGTTGCGATGATTAATCCAAGTCCACCGATGCTGTAGATGCTTGTTCCAGTGATGAATGAGGACACTAGTGAAACAACAGCTAGTACGAGGTAACCGATGAGCGCTGTCATCAATACCTTGGTGAACTTAGGTGTAACGCGAATGCGACCGCTCTTAAATGCAAACAACATTCCAGCAAATGCACTGAGTGTTACCAAGATTGCTTGGCTAACAATTCCGTCGTACATAGTGTTGTACAGGTTGCTGATTGTTCCAAGTGCAAGACCCTGGAAAGCTGCGTAAGCGATTGCTAGCGCTGGCTTAACTGTCTTGCTGAATGTGTTGACCATTGCAAGAACAAATCCACCAAGGAAGCCAAGCAATAGTGCGCCGCCACCTAGGTTAAGTGACCATGCAACAGCTCCTACAGTTACCAACACTGCGAACATGATCGCTGTGCGTGCGACAACATCATCAATTGTCATACGACCTGTGCGCAATGATGATGCGGCAGGTGTGTTGTACAAATTCTCTAGCGCTGCTGGGTCTGAGTTAATTGTGCTCGGATCGAATGCAGCGTATCCACGCTGATTAAACGCCCGTCCAAGAACAGGGTTTGAACTGCGCATATCTTTGTTCTCCTTTTGTAGGGCCACCAGAGCTTCTGGTGGTTTAAGTGCACGCTCAGATGCTTAAAATGCGCTTAGAACTGGTGCCCCCGGTCGGACTCGAACCGACACTGGAAGGATTTTAAGTCCTCTGTCTCTGCCATTGGACTACGGGGGCCACGAGCAAGTTCTGCGGCAGTTTACTTGATGAGGGGCTTTTGCAGAAACTGAGCCTAGATTCTGCAAATTCCACGGTTACTCTAAAGCCATGGACCATAACGAAATTCTTTCGAAGTATCACTCATCTGCAATCTCATTTATTGAAGAAGGCAAAAAGATTTCAGCTGAAAAGCTCACACTTTCTAAGGATGGCGAGTGGTCTGCAGCATTTGTTATCCATCACATTGCAGATGCAGAGATCCAATTTGGTGTCAGATATGCAAATGCTTTATGTGAAGACAATCCCACAATTGTTCCCTTTGATGAAGAGAAGTTTCCTACAGGTTTGCAGTACGGCAAGCGATCAGTTGCGGTCTCACTGGATTCATTA
>JBEAVJ010000096.1:0-3735 GCA_041160995.1 Actinomycetota bacterium
ACGGAAACATGATGAGTACCCTGCATAACGAAGAGGAAGTTTGTCTGCTGGAAGAACCTCATCCATGTGCATTGCAGCTAAGGGAACTTCAGATGTACCAACTAGATAAACATCATCTTTTTCAAGGTGATAAACATTCTCGGCAGCTTGTCCGAGGAATCCCGTTCCCTCCATCGCGGCAGGGTTTACAAGTACTGGTGGAATTACAGGAGTAAAGCCCGCTTTTAATGCAGATGAAATTGCGTAGTTAACAAGTGCAAACTCAAGCATCGCACCAACACCAGTTAAGTAATAAGAGCGAGAACCAGCAACCTTGGCACCACGTTCAGTATCAATTGCACCGAGCAACTTTCCTAGTTCAACATGGTCTTTCGGTTGAAAATCAAAGGTGCGTGGTGTTCCAACATGTTCGATAACTACAAAATCTGCTTCTCCGCCAATAGGTGCAGCTGGATCCAAGATATTTGAAAGCTGCATAATCAACTGCTTGCTTTCCTCTTCAACCTCGGCACGCTTTGAATCAGCCTCTTTTACCTTTGTTGCAAGCTCTTTAGCGTTCTCTAGTAATGCAGCCTTTTCATCACCTTTTGCAGCTCCAACAGATTTTGACAAAATGTTTTGCTCGGCGCGTAAAGTTTCAAACTTTTCAATCGCTGCACGGCGAACTTCATCAATTGCAATTACTTTGTCCACGATTGATGCATCTTCGCCACGACCCTTTTGTGATGCACGAACTGCATCTGGGTTTTCGCGTAGGTACTTGATATCAATCATTTACTTGCCTTTTCTCGTGGGTATGAGCCAAGGAATCGAATGTCTTCGCAGATCGCTCGAAGGCTTTCTACTGCCTCCTTCACCGATGTATCTGCAATGTGACCCTCAGCATCAATAATGAAATGGTAGTGGCCAAGTTCTAAACCGGTCGGACGTGATTGAATAAAAGTAAGGTTTACATCGCGTTTAGCGAACTCAGTCAAGATATCTAGCAACGCTCCAGCGTGATCCATGCCGATAAAGACGGCAAGCGAGGTTCGATCAAAACCTGTGTTCTTAGGAATAGTGCCTGGCTTAGAGACCAAGATGAAGCGGGTAATTGCTCCTACATTGTCACCGATGTTGTCGGCGATAACTCTTAAACCGTAGTGAGCTGCGGCAACCGGTGCTGCGATCGCTGCATCAAACTCGCCACGTGAAATTGCTTCTGCTGCAGCTGCCGTTGAAGCTGTCGCGATTAATTCAGCATCTGGATAGTTGGTTGCAACATAGTTACGGCATTGCGCTTCTGCATGTGGGTGTGTAGCGATACGTAAAATTTCCTTGTCATCGCCTTTGATCATCAGAGCAAATGAAACTGGCAAAGTTACTTCGCCAACAATTGTTAATGGCTCACCAGTTGCAAGCTCATCAAGTGTGCGTGCGACAACACCTTCGACAGAGTTTTCAATAGGTACTAATGCAAAGTGTGCCTTACCCAAACGGACCGCATCTAAAGCAGCGGTGACATTTGCATAGGGCATGAGGCGATCATTAGAGGAAGTGATCTTTTTAAGAGCCGCCTCTGTAAATGTTCCCTTGGGACCGAGATAGGCGTATGTACTCACTTGCTAATGATACCCGAGCACCGACCTTGCATATGACGGGGTATTTGTAATCAGTACATCGACACCTTTGTTGGCACAAAAGCGCATATCGTGAGCATCATCGACGGTCCACACAAAGAGATTGCGCTCATCTCGCGATAATTCAGGCTTCTCACGAAGAGTTGAAATGCTTGGACCAATTGCACCCGCAGAGGTAAAGCGACGCATCAATCCATTAAATCGCGTATCTAATAAGGCAACAGTTTTTTGTTGTGGGGAAATCAAACGCACCTTTTCTAATGCAAGCCAGGAGAAAGACATGATGTAGGTATCTGCAAATGGTTTTTCTTGAGCTAATAGCTCTAACACTTTTTTCTCAACTGCACTTCCGCTAGGTACTGGATGTTTAGTTTCAATCGCTAACTCTTTTTTATTATCTCGTGCCAGAATCAATAACTCTTCTAAGGTAATTGCTTCTGGATACACATCTTTAATCTCAGAAAGTGTTGAGTCAGCTATACGCGCAGAATGCCCGCAGATTCTTTGCATATCTGCGTCATGCCATAACACCAATTGATTGTCCTTGGTCATCCGCACATCGCATTCAAAACCATCCGCCCCGTCTTCAATGGCGGCTATATAAGCAGCCATTGTTAACTCTGGGTGGTGCATCGAGGATCCGCGGTGGGCGTAAATCTTCACCTTTGAAGGTTACACCGATACTCTTAGAACTATGAGCGCACACTTCTTTGAAACATCTGCGCGCTCAGCTATTGGTTTAGTGCGTCAAGGCAATGAGGACTCTGGCTTTGTTTCTCCTCAATTGATCGCGGTCGCAGATGGCATGGGCGGGCACGCTGCTGGAGAAGTTGCATCACGTATCGCAGTTGAAGTTCTGCAATCACTTTCTCCAACCTTGATCTCCTCAGAGATAGATGAGGATTCCATTGAAGACCTTTTGATGCATTCACTGCACAGTATTGATTCAGAGATATCTGCAGTCACCGATGAAGAGATTGAAAAGCGCGGCATGGGAACAACCCTCACTGCTTTGTTGATTCGAGATAAGTTCATTTCACTGCTCCATGTTGGAGATTCGCGCTGTTATCGGTTGCGTGGAAATACTTTGGAACAGTTAAGTAATGACCACACAGTTATTCAAGAGCTTTTAGATCAAGGTGCGATTTCAGAGTCAGAGGCGGTTGATCACCCACAGCGTTCCATGTTGACCCAGGCGCTTCGTGGCGATGGAGATGTCACGCCTGTTTTACAGATGTATGAAGTTAAAAAGGGCGATCGCTACCTGCTCTGTTCCGATGGTTTGTCAGGGGTTTTAACGGAAAAAGAGATCAAGGTTGGCTTAAAGAAATCTGATAAAGATGCCGCTGTTAAATTCTTAATCGATGCGACATATGTCAATGGTGCCCCTGATAATGTCACTGTACTTATCGCAGATATTTCAGATTCAGTAATTACGCCAACCACACTGTTAGGAGCAGCTCATGATTAATTCGCTCCTTGGTGATCGCTACAAATTAGGCGAGATGATCGGCACGGGTGGAATGGCTGATGTTTATATCGCTGAAGACACACGTCTTGCGCGACAGGTTGCCGTTAAGGTTTTAAGAAGTGATTTGGCTCGTGATCCATCCTTTGTTGCACGTTTTCGTAAAGAGGCTTTAGCAGCAGCTGCTTTAAATCATCCTGGAATTGTTGCGGTTTACGATTCAGGCGAAGAGCCAGCGCCATACATTGTTATGGAGTTGATTTCAGGACACACCCTTCGTGAATTGATTCATAAAGGTGATCGCGTTCCACTAAAACGAGCAGTTGAAATTGGTGAAGGAATTCTCGCCGCGCTTGAGTACTCACATCAAAGTGGAATTGTTCACCGCGACATCAAACCTGCAAACATCATGATTACAGAAAACCTGCAAACATCATGATTACAGACAATGGCGATGTAAAGGTGATGGATTTTGGTATCGCTCGTGCATTAGCTGATTTAGGTGCAACTCTTACAAGTACGTGGAATGTTGTTGGAACCGCGCAGTACTTATCTCCTGAACAAGCCTTGGGTGAAGTTGCTGATTTGCGCAGCGATATCTACTCAACTGGATGTTTGTTATATGAAATCTTGACCGGTAAACCGCCA
>JBEAVJ010000097.1:0-3485 GCA_041160995.1 Actinomycetota bacterium
ACTTTAATCGATGGCTACTTTATGGGGCTATCGAAACGTTCAATTCTTGTCGCGTAAGTGAAGTAGTTCGATAGCAGCGATTGCGCTGTCATATCCCTTGTCCTCTTTACTGTGAGGCCGACCACAACGAGCTATTGCTTGATCTAGATCGTCACACATCAAGACGCCATATCCGATTGGCTTTCCGTACTTCAGTGATACATCGATGACACCTTGGGTTACACCTTGGCAGACATAATCAAAGTGTGGAGTTTCACCCTTAAGAACCAAGCCCACTGCAACAACTGCGTCAAAACCAGCTTCAAATGCGTACTGAGCAGCAAGTGGAATCTCAAAGGAGCCCGGAACGTATTGAACCTCAACGGTTTTTACCTGTGCTTCAGCAAAGGCGCGCTGTGCACCTGCAATGAGGTCATTACAAATATCTAGGTGCCAGGATGAAGAGATGATCGCAACCTTGGCGTTAGGAAGTGGTTTGATACCAATCTCTGGTGCATGTCCTGCCATTTACTTGCCTCCTCGTAAGTGACCAAGTTTTTCTTCCTTGGTAGCTAGATACTTTTCATTAAAGCTGTTTGGTGCAACCGTTAAATTAACTTGAACTACCTCGACCCCTGCATCGCGCAGCGCCTGAACCTTGTTGGGGTTGTTGGTCAAAAGGGTGAGTTCCTTAAGCCCCAGAGCATTAACGATGGCGATCGCATCAGACCAATCACGGGCATCGATCTCATGTCCTAAATGCAGATTGGCATCGATAGTGTCCATGCCTGCATCTTGTAATTGATACGCCTTGATCTTTTCAGTTAATCCAATTCCACGACCTTCGTGATCTCGCAGATAAATTACGTAGCCATGGCCGTGGGCTTGAATCATTGAAATAGATTTTTCCAACTGCTCGCCGCAATCGCATCGTTGTGAATGAACAACATCGCCGGTAAAGCACTCACTATGAATACGAACCATCGGCACGACACCCGCTTCACCAAATGCAATAACGGCATGTTCACGTTGGCGAAGACCTGGGAAGGTTGCAATCGACCACACACCGGTACGCAATGGCAACTGCGCCCACGCAAACTCAAAAGATGATTCAACCGCAGGTGCAACTGGGGCAACTGTCTTGAGCTCTTCTACCGAGATCATGGGGATTGAATGCTGCTCGGCAAAGGCAATAAGAGAAGCGCCACGCGACATTGATCCATCATCATTGACGATCTCAGATAACAAACACACAGGTTTTGCGCCAACTAGATGTGAGAGCGCAACACCTGCTTCAGTGTGACCGCCTCGTGCTTGTAAGCCACCAGCATCTGCAATTAAAGGAAAGATATGACCCGGACGGATGAAATCTGCGTGGGTTACTGCAGTGTCGGCCAATGCCCGCACAGTGTTTGAACGCTCTGTAGCGCTAACACCGGTTGTGATTCCGACCTTGTAATCAACGCTGACAGTAAATGCGGTCTTCTTTGAATCCTGGTTTTCTTCAACCATGAGCGGCAAACGTAAAGTGCGTGCACGCTCTTGCGTTAATGCCACACACAAGATTCCAGTGGTATGGCGCACCATGAAGGCTACTTTTTCAGGTGTGGCCTTTTCTGCCAATAACATTAAGTCGCCTTCGTTTTCACGATCGGCATCATCGGTAACAATGATCAAATCACCGTTTTTGTAAGCTTCTAAAGCCCGCTGGAGATTACTCATTTATCCCCCTTAGCCAATAGGCGCTCTACATACTTAGCCAAGACATCAACTTCGACGTTGATCAAATCCCCTGGTTGCTTAGCAGCCAAGTTGGTGCGCTCTAAAGTTTCTGGGATCAACCAAACCGTTACGACATTGTTTGAATCATTGATTTCGCCAACAGTTAGTGAAACGCCATCTAGGCAGATCGAACCTTGATTAACGATGTACTTAGCAAGCTTGTCAGGCACGGTGATATCAAACTGTGCCCACTTTTCTCCGGGTGTTAAACCCACAACAGTTGCAACACCATCTACATGGCCCTGCACCATATGGCCACCCATTCGGGTATTGAGCAGCGCTGCTAATTCAAGGTTTACTGGACTGCCTACGGCTAGCTGCGAAAGGGATGTAACCGCCAAAGTTTGAACCATCACATCTGCGGTGAAGGTTTCGCCAGTAATCGAGACGGCCGTTAAACAGACTCCGTTGACCGCAACTGAATCTCCCAATGCGATCTGTGAAATTAAAGCAGGGGCCGCTACGGTAAAGACCGCTGAACTTTCACCCTTGTCGATAGCGGTGATGCGACCTAGCTCTGCAACTAATCCAGTAAACATCACTCACCATTCCTAATGCGATAGACCGATTTAACATCGCCATCAAAAACCTGCGTATCTAAGTGATCCATACGCATCTGATCGGTGATTGTTGTTGGGTAATCAAAGGCAAACCAGTGTTTTCCGGTACCCAGCAAAGAAGGTGCTTGATACATGATTAATTCATCCAGCAGGCAGCCATCGAGCATCGCACTACCAAGGGTTGGCCCAGCTTCTACAAAGACATGATTGACGCCTAGTTCATTGAGTTTTTCAACCAGCAGATCAAGATCCTTAGATTTCACAACAATGGTTTGCGCTGCATCATCAAAGATTTGCGCATCCTTAGGTAGCTCTTGCTCGCCACACACAATGCGGATTGGATTGTGGGTGTATCCAGCAAACTCTCCACGTGGAACTAGGTGTGGGTTATCTGCAATAACAGTGTTTGTTCCTACAAGAATCGCATCTGCTTGGCGGCGTAATACCTGCACATCAGCCCTAGATGCTTCATTAGTAATCCACTTGGATGTGCCATCTGCAGCGGCAACTTTGCCATCAAGGGTTGCGGCAACCTTCCAGGTAAAGAATGGTCGGTTCTTGCGAATCTTCATGAGCCAAGCACGATTTGCAAACGCAGCTTCATCCTTCAAGACACCTTCAACAACGTTGAGACCTGCTGCGCGAAGTGCTGCGGCTCCCCCAGCTGCTTTTTCATTGGGATCAGCAACTGCGTAAACAACAGTTGTGATACCCGCGTCAATGATCGCTTGAACACATGGACCAGTACTGCCGGTGTGATTGCAAGGTTCAAGGGTGACAACAATTGTTGAACCGTTGGCTTTTTCGCCAGCTGCTTTAATCGCAACTACTTCTGCATGATCAGGGGATTTCATTCGATCATGGAAACCTTCAGCGATGATCGCTCCGGTGCTATCAATAATCACTGCGCCAACAATTGGATTGGGCGCAGTCTTTCCTAAACCTTTTTCGGCAAGGGCGATGGCACGTTGCATTGCAACTGTGTAATCCATATGTAAGCCCCTCACTCTAGATACGAGTTCTCGGGGTGGGTGCACAAGAATTTCCAGAAATGGAAAATGCACGTTAAGGGTAGGCATGCGCCGACCCTTTGTTTGTTTTCTCTCATCCGGACTTTAACCGTCGGTCTCAGAGTTTCACTGAGTCAACCGATACCTGGCGGGT
>JBEAVJ010000013.1:0-12352 GCA_041160995.1 Actinomycetota bacterium
AGCAATCGCGGCAGGATCTATCTGTCGATACTCCTTCCACTCAGTTAAGTGCAGAATCAAATCAGCATCCTTAAGCGCATCTGTAACAACCTCTTGGTACTCAAGGTTAGGGAATCGCTTGCGTGCAGGCTCAATACCTTGGGGATCATGCACAACTACGATCGCACCAGCTGCTTGTAGCTGTGCAGCAATATCTAATGCAGGGGAGTCGCGAACATCATCACTGTCGGGCTTGAAGGTCGCACCTAATACAGCGATCTTGTACTTTGTTAAATCCTCAGAAAGTTCTCCACGAACAACATCGATAACCCGTTGGCGTGCACGGAGGTTAATTGCATCGATTTCACGCAAGAACTCAAGGGCTTGCTTTGCACCAAGCTCTTCAGCGCGTGCCATGAATGCGCGAATATCCTTTGGAAGACACCCACCACCAAAACCAATACCTGCTTGCAAGAAACGATTACCAATACGTGGGTCGTACCCAATTGCTTTTGCCAAGACGGTGACATCGCCACCTGCTGCTTCGCAGACTTCTGCCATCGCATTGATAAATGAAATCTTTGTGGCAAGGAATGAGTTAGCAGCAACCTTCACCAATTCAGAGGTAGGGAGATCGGCGCGAATCCAAGGGGTTCCTAATGCAATGACCGGTTCGTAAACCTCTTTCAGAATTTCCTCTGCGCGGTCATTTGCAACACCAACAACTAAACGGTTGGGCGTCAAAGTATCTTCAACTGCAAAGCCTTCACGAAGGAACTCGGGATTCCACGCAAGATCTGCTTGAGGCGCAATCTTTGCTAACTCATCTCGTAAACCTTGAGCTGTTCCAACTGGCACCGTTGATTTACCAACAACAAGGGAGCCATCCTTCAGATGAGGAGCGATCGCAGCAACAGCGGATTTCACATAGGTGAGATCTGCTGCAAGTCCATCTTTGCTTTGCGGAGTACCAACACAGACAAAGTGAACATCTGCATCCTTAACCGCTGAAAAATCAGTTGTGAATGAAAGGCGTCCAGTCTTCATCTCTTGCTCTAGCAAGGTGTCTAGACCTGGTTCGTAAAATGGCAACTTTCCACTTTGTAATAGCGCGACCTTTTCGGGATCTGTATCCACACCAACAACGGTGAATCCAAGGGAGGACATACATGCAGCGTGGGTGGCTCCGAGATAACCGCAGCCAACTACCGAGAGAGTTAAAGTCATGCGGGAGAGTTTACTTCAGAGCCCCGCAAGGATTTTCATCAGCGGTACGAGTCTTAAATTTATCGATCACAGTTGGCTTTGCTGTCGTTGATGATGAAGCCGACGGAGAAGGGGTTACCTCATCAGTAAGGGGTAAATCCTCGCGAATTCGATTGAATAGTTCAGGGGCAAGCTCTGAATCCCATGTCACAACCGATCCAATTCCAGGAACTCGTGCATTTGTGTTTCCTAGTGGAATTGTCAGAGTTCGAACATTACTTGAAGAGAGATTCTTCATCTGCTTTGCCAATGTCAGTAGATCACTCTTGTTGAGCTCTGAATCTGTTTTCACAGTTGCAATCGCTGCATTGAAGAAGTTAACAAGCTTTACTGGATTGAGCAAAACACCGGTACTTGTTACCTTACGAAGCACGGCGCTCATGAACTGTTGTTGACGTTGCATTCGCCCAAGATCGCCCATGCCATCAAAGTCACGAGTACGGACATACTTGAGCGCTTCAACACCATTGAGTGTATGAACACCCGCAGGAAGAACTAAGTGGCTACCTGGGTCATCAATATCGCGTTTAGTACAGACTTCAATTCCACCCAGTGCATCAACCATTCCAGCAAAGCCCGCAAAGCCGATTTCGATGTAGTGATCAATTCGAATTCCAGTTTCGCTTTCAACGGTTTCGATCAAAAGTGGTGCGCCACCAAATGCAAAGGCTGCATTAATTTTTCCTTTTGCTGCCGGAACTATTTTGGTTTTATTCAAAGAAGATGGATGCTCTGGAATAGTTACCAAAGAATCGCGAGGAATCGAAATAATCGTTGCCTTGTCGCGAGCTTTGGAGATATGAACGATCAGCATGGTGTCTGAACGAGAACCCGCTGCAGTCTTTGTGCTTCCTACACGGAGCAACTTCATCTGTTCTTTTGTCAGACCTTCACGTGTATCTGAACCAACTAACAAATAGTTAAGAGCTTTGTTGGGCTTATCTGGACGGTTATCTATTGAGCCGAAGGCATCGATACGGTTGATCGCACCGCTGATCTGACCCAGCCCGAGCCAAGAAAAGGCGGAAATAAGAACTACTCCCACAGATAGTGAGGTAATAATCCGAATTGCCCGCGTTGATTTCACTGTCAGAGAGTACTTGAGCGATAGCGTGTACGCGTTATGTCGACATGTCGACATCAGCGAACACGTTATATGGCTCACCGAAGCGAGAAATCTCGGTCATCCTCCCAGTCCTCAATGAGGAGAAGTATCTAGAGGATTCTGTGAACTCAATCTTGTCCCAGAGTTTTTCTGGTGCGATTGAAGTAATCCTTGCTGTTGGCCCCTCACAGGATGCAACCATGCAGATTGCTAAGGCGCTTGAATCCAGAGATTCACGTGTTGTCGTCGTTGAAAATCCAACTGGGAAAACAGCTGCAGGCCTAAATCTAGCTATTGCCGCATCACGGTACGCGATCATTGTTCGAGTAGATGGCCACTCGCAAATTCCAATTGATTACTGTGAAACAGCATTTCAGATACTTAATGAAACCGGTGCGGTAAATGTTGGTGGAATCATGGCAGCAGAGGGCCTCTCTTTGTTTGAGCGCTCTGTCGCGCGAGCAATGCGCAGTCCATTAGGTGTTGGCGCTTCTCGCTTTCACACCGGTGGAGGAGCGGGAGAGTCTGACACCGTTTATCTAGGGTGCTTTAGAAAAGAAGCGTTGCTTGCTGTTGGTGGCTTTGATGAGAGATTCACTCGCGCACAAGACTGGGAGTTAAATTTTCGCTTACGTGAAAATGGTGGAACCGTTTACTTTGATCCACGTTTAACAGTTACCTATCGCCCTCGCTCAACTGTTCAAGCGCTCGCAAAACAATACTTTGAGTATGGACGTTGGCGACGTGTAGTTTCGCGCAGACATCAGGGGACAATTAATTACAGATACCTCGCACCTCCATTTACTGTTGTTGCAACCTTTTTGTCTGTCCTTCTCGGTGCGCTGATCTGGCCTATTTTCTTTCTCCCAGCACTTGTTTATTCAGTGTTTATCCTGGGATCTTCGATAGTAATTGGTAAGAGCATGGGTGAAATTCTTTGTTTGCCAACAATTTTGCTCACAATGCATATTTCATGGGGGCTTGGTTTTCTTACATCACCGAAGTCGCTAGCCCCTGCGGTAACCTTGCATCCGTGAGTACCCCATTGCAGGTTTATGAGCCATTTAGAGCTGGCCTGCCTAAGCTCGGTAAATACTGGAAATCGCTCTGGTCTCGCAGAACATTTATCTCTGAGTACTCCAAATCTGAACTCCGTGAACAGCACTTTGACTCTGTTTTCGGTCAACTGTGGTTGGTGCTAAACCCACTCTTGCTTTCAGGCGTTTACTTTATTTTGATCGTGATTATTGGTGGAACTACTGACAGTGCACGTTATGTTCACCTCACAGCTAGTCTTTTCCTCTTTTACTTAGTCGCAAACTCTCTCACCGGCGGCGTTAAGTCAATTACCGCTGGACAGCGTTTGATTTTGAATACAGCGTTCCCACGAATCATGTTGCCAATTTCAGCGGTAGTAATTGCAATCTTCAAATTTATCCCCACACTTATTGTCTTCCTCGTAATCAAAGCGATTATGGGCTCGCCATTTTCAATTGAAATGTTGTGGGCGATTCCTATTCTCATGATCACACTTTTTCTTGCACTAGGTCTGGCAATTACGATCTCTTGCATCAATGTTTACTTCAGAGACATCGCAAGCTTTTTGCCGTATCTGACGCGAACGCTCTTGTACTTGTCACCAATTTTGTATGAGGCATCTGCTTTGAATCCCAATCTCAAGGCCCTTGAAGTTGTAAATCCTTTATTTCCAATTTTGGATTCATGGTCTCGGGCGTTAGTGCATGGAGAAGTTCCACAAACATCAAGCATGCTTCAGGGATTAGCCTGGGCTACAGGTATCTTCTTCATTGGTACCTACTTCTTCTTGTCGAGGGAGCGTGAGTTCGCTGTCCGCCTCTAAACTTCAAAAGACTAATGAGCTCGCAGTTTCGATTAGAAATGTCGGGCTCACTTACACGACTGCAATTGATCGCAGACCAACACTTAAGGCACGGGTTAAAGCTTTAGGTCGTGGAGGAAAACAAACACGTGTTGTGCGTGCACTCGATGATATAAATCTTGATGTTGAGTATGGACAAGTTTTAGGTGTTATTGGAACAAATGGTGCTGGTAAATCTTCATTGATGCGCTGTGTTGCGGGAATTCTGCCTCCAACACAAGGACGTATCGAAGTCTACGGATCTGTAAGTACCTTGTTGGCTTTGGGTGTTGGATTTAATCCATCAATGTCAGGCCGAGATAACGTCTTTTTAGGTGGTTTAGCCGCTGGAATGTCTCGCGAAGAGATTGAAGGCCACTTTGATGAGATCGCTGATTTCTCTGAACTTGGCGAGGCTATCGATGCTCCGATGCGTACATATTCATCTGGAATGTATGCACGCCTTGCATTTTCAGTAGCAGCCACAGTGCGACCAGATATTTTGATTATTGATGAAGCACTCAGTACTGGCGATGCAAAGTTCAAAGAAAAGAGCCTTAACAGAGTTAAAGAGCTACGCAGTGATGATCGTGCATTAATCCTTGTCAGTCACGCGATGCAAACATTGCGTGAGACTTGTAATGATGTTGCCTGGTTACACAAAGGTAAGTTGATTCAGCGCGGCGAGCCAAATCAAGTAATTGATGCTTATCAAGAGTTTTTACACCTTGGAAAGAGTGCAGCAATTGATGAGGATGTTTAAGCCCCTCGTTTTCTTGGTGGCTTTTGCTCTTGTCGCCCCGCCACAAGCCTCTGGTGTAGATACTCCAACTGAGTTTGCAATTACCGGTGCGGGGTATGGGCACGGGGTAGGACTTAGCCAAATTGGTGCGCGTTCAAAGGCGCTTGCAGGTGAAACCGCAACTGCGATTCTTAATTACTACTACAAAGATGTAGTTATTCAACCTTTAGATGATTCAAAGATTCTTAGAGTAAATGTTGGACACTTGCTCAGCACTGCACGAATTGCAACCTCAACTCCTGATGCAACCTTGCAGATATTTAGTGGCGACATTGGTGATGCTCAGGATGTAGCACCCATTGCCGTAGTGCCAGTGAAAAGTTCATTGACATTTTCAATTCTTGGCTCCACCGTTGTGCCTAGTGTTGTTACTGGTAAACAAGTCACAAGCTTGCCGAGAAATAGGATTTTTACAGTTCGCTGGAGTGGCACACGTTATGCACCTGGTGTTGATGGAGTAGTTTCACTAACGCATTCATCCTTAACCACAAGGTATCGATATGGTCAGATGCAATTCAGAGCTGTCAGGGCATCGACATTAGGTTTCCGACTTGAAATCACCAACTCAGTTCGTTTGGCGGATGAATACTTATGGGGAATTAGTGAAGTTCCATCTTCATGGCCAGCAGCTGCGCTGGAAGCCCAAGCAATCGCCTCTCGAACATACGCTCTCAACAAAGCTGGGATCTATCGGGCCGCTTGCGACTGTGATCTATACGGTGAGATCTCTGATCAAAAGTTTCTTGGTTACGCGAAAGAGATTGAAAAAGGTTGGGGAAAGTTTTGGAAGGCCGCGGTTACAAATACAGCGGGTTTAACGCTGACCCAAAACAATCTTCCGATTGCAGCTTACTTTGGAAGCTCTACAGGCGGATTAACTGAAACCGCACTTAATGCTTGGGGAAGTGAGCGTACCTACACCCAGATTATTCCTGATCCAGGAAGTTTGGATCCAAAACTTAATCCAAGGTTTTTTACCTGGAAACGCTCTGTAACTCAAGCCTCAGTGGCGTTGGCTTTTGCATTACCTGATGTGGCAACACTTGAGATTGTTTCAAAGAATGCAAGCGGCACCGTTGGATTGATTAGAGCGACATCAACTACTGGTGTTCAAAAAACACTTCGTGGAGAAACTTTTAGAAGCCGAACAAAGATTCCATCTGCCTACTTTGATTTAGTTGGCGTGCAGAACGCTGTTGAGCCCACCCCAAGTCCCAGTCCGTAAAACAACTTCGAGTGAACCATCCAAAGAGTTTCGGCGGAATAACAGATTGCTTGCACCAGAAAGAGTTCCGGCTTTCACAACTTCGCCATCTGGCAACTTAACCTTTGCTGCAGCTGTTATATAAGTGCCCGCCTCGATCACGCAGTTATCGCCAAGCGAGATTCCTAAACCTGAGTTTGCGCCAAGCAAGCACTTTTCTCCGATAGAGATAACTTCCTTTCCTCCACCGCTTAGTGTTCCCATGATTGAGGCACCACCACCAACATCTGTGCCATCTCCAACGATTACACCTGCTGAAATTCTTCCTTCAACCATTGAAGTTCCAAGGGTTCCAGCGTTGAAGTTAACAAATCCTTCATGCATAACAGTTGTTCCTGATGCAAGATGAGCTCCAAGACGAACGCGATCTGCATCAGCAATGCGAACACCTGAAGGAATTACATAATCAACCATTCGTGGAAACTTATCGACACCATAGACACTGACATGACCATGTGCTGCCTTTAGTCGCGCACGAGTAAGTTCAAAACCTTCGACTGCGCAAGGTCCTACAGATGTCCAGACGACATTACTTAAAATTCCAAAGATTCCTTCAAGTACCAGCCCGTGTGGCTTAACGAGGCGATGTGACAGTAAATGTAAACGCAGGTAAGCATCTGCAGCATTTGCTGGTGCCTTTGTAATATCAATTTCGACACTAACTAATTCGCGTGAAACACCACGTGCCTCATCTGTGCCGACAAGTTCGGTTAACTCAGATGGCGCAGATCCTGAAAGCGGTGACAAAGCTGGGTTTGGGTACCAAACATCGAGGGTGGTTCCCTTGGAAATGGTTGCGATTCCGTGGCCAGATGCGATGGTCGTCATGTCCTAAGCCTAGCCTCTATTGTTAGCCGCATGCGTATTGCCGTCTTTTGCTCATCATCACCCACGATAGATAACAAGTATGTAGAGCTTGCATACGAGTTAGGCAAGGGGATCGCGACAACCTCAAATGAATTAGTCACGGGTGGTGGCCACATTTCCATGATGGGCGCTGTTTCCCGAGGTGCGCGAGATGCCCAGGGCAGAACAGTCGGAGTTATTCCGCAAGCCCTGGTAGATATCGAGTTTGCAGATCATGACAATGATGAGCTGCATGTGGTTGAAACAATGGGTCAGCGAAAGCACATGATTACAGATATTTCAGATGCCTTTATTACTTTGCCAGGAGGCGCCGGAACACTTGAAGAGTTCTTTGAAATCTGGGTTGGGCATTACTTAAAGTTTCATACCAAGCCCGTTGTTATTTTAGATCCATTTGGAATCTATGCACCATTGCATGAGTTAATCATTCACTTAGAGGAAGAAAATTTCATTAAACCCGGAATGCGTGAAATTGTGCAATGGACAAGGACAGTTGATGAAGCGCTGAAAGCATGTGGTGCATGAGAAGCAACCACATCGCAATGAGTCTTGTGATCGATGCGCCTATTGAAAAAGTATGGGAAGCACTTGCCGATTGGGAGTCTCAAGGAGACTGGATGCTCCAAACAACGGTTGAAGTAACTTCTGATATTCGAGAAGGAGTTGGAACCTCAATCGCAGCATTCACAGGTGTTGGAAAGTTGGGAATCATGGATCACATGACGGTGACTTCTTGGAATCCACCACATGTGTGCGATGTGCTTCATACCGGAAAGATAATTAAAGGCACGGGGCGTTTTGAATTAACAGCACTTTCGACGCAATCGACTCGATTTGATTGGTCTGAAGAAATTCTCGCGCCGCGAGCTGTATTCCTACTTATTGCACCCGGTTTGTACGCTGGTGTGCGCATCTCGCTCTCGACCTTACGTCGTCATCTGCAACAAAGGAAGTAAAGTTGTGCCATGGGCAAGCAACCACAAACACTGGCACAAGCCCTTGCCACATTGCCTGAAGAAGAGCGGATTATCTTGACCATGCACTACCTAAAGTCGATGAGCGCCGCCGATATCGCATCACTTCTTGGGGTTCCAGAACGCTCTGTGGCTGCAATTATTAGCCAGGGCAGGTCCCGATTGAGCGCGATTCTGGGCATTTAAGGCCAATCTCGATTTCGCACTAATGCTCTTTGTGCGAGATACTTACCCCCTTGCTTCACAACGGTAGTACCAACGATTTAGAGGAGACTCCACATGGCAGCCATGAAACCCCGCACTGGTGATGGTCCAATGGAGGTTACAAAGGAAGCTCGCTCCTTAGTAATGCGTATTCCTCTTGAAGGTGGCGGACGCTTGGTCGTCGAAATGAACGCCGAAGAAGCAAACAACTTGAGCGCAGCTCTTCACGCCGCTGTCGCCCTGGTTAAGAAGTAATTTTTCTGTACAGGCGCTAGCCTTACCAATCATGTCAGCACTGCCACAATTTGCACCCCTTGAAGTATCAAAGGCGGTTATCGCCGACTCCATCGCTCTAGGTTTCCTGAAGAACGCCGATGGTGGCTTTGAGTTTGTGGGGCCACTTTCCTCCCAGATTGAGAAGTTTTTTGGCCTCGATCTCGTAGATGAATTAACTTTTTTTTCACCAACTGGAAAAGCTGGCGAGTTATTTGAAATTCCAGTGAGCGCTCCAGATTCTCAAACCGATCGAATCTTTTTAGTTGGCGTGGGTGATCAAAGTGGATCAGCTGCACGAGCAGCGGGAGCAGCTGTTGGTCGCAAGGTTCGCGGTAAGAGTTCAACTGTTTACTCTGCATGTGTTCTCACCGAAGTTAAGGCGCATGCAATTTCAATCGCACTGGGTGCCTGGGTGTGGAACTTAAAGACCGATAAGAAAAAAGAAGAACCCACTCTTTTGGTTGGAAGCAAGGATGCCCAAGCGGTTAAAGATGCTGCAGCAATTGCAAAGGCAATGTGCAGAACACGCGATTTGATTCACACTCCTGCAAATATCAAGACACCAGCCTGGATGGGCAAGCAAGCCGAAGAGTTTGCAAAGGGCACTGGACTCAAGGTTGAAATCTTTGCAGGCGCAGCGCTCAAGGAATTTGGAGGATTGCGCGCAGTTGGTGGTTCTTCGCCAAAGCCAGGCCCTCGCATGATTCAAGTTTCATACCAACCTAAATCAAAGAAGAAGTCAGCCAAAGCTTTGCCACATGTGGTTTTAGTTGGCAAGGGAATCACATTTGATACAGGCGGAGTTTCCTTAAAGCGCCCGTATGACACCATGATGGCGATGAAGAGCGACATGGCGGGCTCTGCTGCAATTCTTGGAACTCTCACTGCACTTGAAGAGCTTCAACCAAATGTTCGCGTAACAGCGCTCATGATGATGGCTGAAAACGCTATCTCTGCTACTGCACAACGCCCAAGCGATGTCATCAAGCATTACGGCGGCACAACGGTTGAAGTAATCAACACAGATGCTGAAGGACGTTTAGTTCTTGCCGATGGATTGGCATACGCCGATGCGCATCTAGATCCAGATTACTTAATTGATATTGCAACACTTACTGGAGCAGCAACTCTTGGTCTAGGTCGTCAGTACGCAGCTATGTACACCCGTGACAACTCATTAGCTGCACAACTGTCGAAGGCCGGAGATTCATCTGGAGATCGCGTATGGCACATGCCATTGGTAGATGATTACAAAGAAGCTCTGCGCAGCGATATTGCTGATTTGAACCATACTGCTGACAAAGGAAAGTTCTCAGCAGGATCAGTTACGGCCGCATTGTTCTTGGAAAATTTCACATCAACTCGTCGCTGGGTTCACTTAGATATCGCCGGAACTGCGCGTAGCGAAGTTGATGCAGGCGAAAATTCAAAGGGTGGAACAGGATTCGGAGTACGTCTTCTTACAGAATGGATTACCTCTTTATCATGAGAGTAGATCCGCACACCTTTGCTGAAGATTTCATTCCAGAAGATCATTTCAAGTCGATGGCCCGTGCTCGTGGTGTTGAATTAGGAACTGTTGATACAACTCCAGGTGCTGGTGCATTTCTAAAGTTTCTAGCATCAACCTTGAAGGCACAATCTGTAGTCGAAGTTGGTACAGGTTCAGGCGTAGGCAGTTTGTGGCTGTTCGATGGAATGCTTCCCAGCGGAACCTTGACATCAATTGATGATGAGATGGAGCATTCTCAAATCGCAAAACAAGCATTTGCTGATGCCGATATTGCGCAGAATCGCTACCGTTTAATCACAAACTCAGTTCTAGATGTAATTTCAAAGCTCACTGATCGTGCCTACGATCTTGTGGTGCTTCGTCATAACCCGGAAGATCTCAGCTTTGTGATCAATGAATCCCACCGAATACTGAGAAGTGGTGGCGCGCTTGTTATTGATAATTACTACGGTGGTGGCAAGGTCTGCGATGCAGCCCAACGTGACCCTCGTACCGTTGCCCTTCGCGATGCTGGGAAAATCATTAAGAACGATACAGATCATTGGGTGAGTTCTTTGCTACCAGTCGGCGATGGATTACTGATCGCTACGAAGTTATAGCAAGATACGATCATGATTTTTCCTCGTAAGAAGATTGCTCCAGTCCCAGCTCCTTGGTGGGAAGCACATGCAGCCTCAAAAAGTTCCAAGGGGAGTCTGGCATTAATTGCAGTACTGGCCGGAGCCGTTGGTGGAATTCTGGGTGTTAATGCATCAGGTGCCTCTATCTTTAATCGTGTAAATCTTGTCTCATCGACCAGCACAATTGAACGTGCACCAGATTCAGTTGCAGGTACAGCACAAAGAGTTTTGCCTTCAGTTGTTTCTATTCAAACCCGATCATTTACCGGTGCCGGAACTGGTTCTGGATTCTTTATTGATAGCGATGGTTATATCTTGACCAATAACCATGTAATTAGTTCAGCTGCGCAATCGGGTGGACGAATTCAGGTCAAGCTCAACGATGGTCGCATTTTTGATGCAGAGGTTGTCGGTAGAGATGCGTCATATGATTTAGCTGTTCTGAAGATTGCCGCATCTGGTTTAAAGGCGCTGCAGTTTGGAGACAGCGATCAAGTTGCAGTGGGAGACTCAGTAATTGCAATTGGATCACCTCTCGGATTATCTGGGACGGTTACAACCGGAATCATTAGTGCTAAGAACCGTCCAGTTACCGCCGGAGATTCTTCTAATGAAAGCTCATTCATTAATGCGTTACAGACCGATGCTGCTATCAATCCTGGAAACTCAGGTGGCCCACTTGTTGATTCCACCGGCGCGGTTATTGGTGTTAACTCAGCGATTGCATCTTTAGGATCAGACCTTCGAACAGGTTCAATTGGTCTTGGCTTTGCGATTCCAATTAATCAAGCGCGTAAGACTGCAGATCAACTGATCAAAAACGGAGTTGCAACTTATCCAGTGATTGGAATTTCGCTGGATATGAATTACCCAGGAGAAGGCGCTCAAGTTGCTACTTCTGGTCGTGGAATTTTGCCTGGTAGCCCTGCAGAAAAGGCTGGCCTGCGCGGTGGTGACATTGTTATTGCTTTGAATGGAAAGCCTATTAATGCCCCAGAAGAGCTCATTGTCAGCGTTCGATCATTAAATGTTGGTGATGTTGTAAAGGTGACCTACAAACGCAACGGTGTTGAAAAAACGGTGTCCTTGACTCTAATCGCGGCTAAGAAGTAATTGGCGTAGGCTACAGAAATGTTTGATTTCGGTGCAGGTGAACTTTTAGGCCTGGCAATCCTTGCGATGCTCCTTGTAGGACCCGATCGTCTGCCAAAAATCGCAGTAGATGCTGCGCAATGGGTAAAGAAACTTCGCGGTTTAGCAAATAAAGCAACCACAGAGCTTCGAGACAACCTTGGACCAGGGTTTGAAGACTTGCAGCCAAAGGATCTAAATCCAAAGACCTTTGTAAAAAAGCAAATTTCAGATTTGTTGGATGAGGAAACTGCTAAGCCAAAGGTAAAAAAACCTACGGCAATGATTGATCCAGATTTGCTATGACCCTTCTGGAACAAGTTACAGACGCGCTTTCAAAGGTCAATGATCCAGAACTTCGCCACCCAATAACAGAACTTGGAATGATTGAAGATCTTTCCGAAGTCAGTGGTTCGGTTTCTTTGAAAGTTTTGCTCACCATCGCAGCTTGCCCAATGCAAGATAGATTAAG
>JBEAVJ010000098.1:0-3453 GCA_041160995.1 Actinomycetota bacterium
GATGAGAACTACGAATCCTCCAATGAACACCAATGATGTGCCGACGTAGTTCAAAATAAAGGTAAGAGTGATTCCAAGGAGTAAGGCCCCAACAACAGAACCAACCATGCTTTCAAGTCCACCGATCACCGCTGCGATAAATCCAAAGACGAGCAAGAGATCTAGCGAGTAGGGTGAGAGGAAGTTATTGGATGTCACTAACATGCCCGCCACTCCACCAACTCCACCAGCGATCGCCCAACCAATAGTCCTGACTCGCGCCGTCTTGATACCCGCTAACTGTGCAATTTCAGGTGCATATGCTGAGGCACGTAGAGATAAGCCCAGATTTGTTCGTTGAAATACGATGGCCAGCACAATAAGAATTGAGAAAACCGTCCCAATAACCAGCAGATTTAAAGCTGAAAATGGAATCGTTGTATCGCCAATGGTGAATCCGTCAGTAGATGCTGGCGCTTTGATTGACTTGAATTCTCCACCCCAGATTAATCCCACTATTCCTCGAATAATTCCGAGTAAGCCCAACGTGGCAATGACTGGAGCAACCACAGCCGCAGCACCTGACACAGCATGCTTGAACAAAACTCGCATGAAGAAAAAGTCTACGCCTGCTCCGAGTAATGCCCCAGCAGCGATTGCAAAGGCCAAGCCAAGCCAGAAGATTTCAGTTCGGCTTGCGATCTCAAATCCGATGTAAGTTGAAAGCATCGCCTGTCCAGCTTGCGCAAAGTTAACTACACGAGTTGATCGCCATACCAAGACCAGAGCAATAGACATAAGAGCATAAATAGAACCGGTTGAAATGCCGATTAGAATGGTCTCTAATAACTTGTTCATTAGTACCCCAAATATGCCGCGCGTACGGCAGGATCATCGATGAGCGCTTGAGCATGATTTATTGCAACAACTTTTCCAAGATTAAGAACAATTCCAAGATCAGCAATCTTTAGTGCACCCATAGCATTTTGTTCTACCAATAAAACCGTCAAATTCATTGAGGTAGTTAAGTCACGAATTGTTTGGAAAATTTGCTCAATGACTAGAGGTGCAAGTCCGAGAGATGGTTCATCGAGGAGAAGTAGTTGTGGTTTAGACATAATTGCTCGTCCAATAGCCAACATCTGTCGCTCTCCGCCAGATAAAGTATCGGCGCGCTGCTGTAGGCGCTCACCTAAGCGGGGAAAAATTGAAACAACTTGATCAATTGATTCTTTTGATTCCTTGGCATTACGGCGCCATATTGCGCCAAGCTCTAAGTTCTCCCGCACTGTTAACTCTGGGATAACTGACTTACCTTCAGAAACATGTGAGATACCTCGGCGAACCAATGCCTCGGGTTTCATTCCAACAATCCTTTCGCCCTTCCACATGATCGAGCCATGAGTTGGGTGGTTAAGGCCAGAAAGAGCTCTCAGCAATGTTGTCTTACCTGCTCCATTCGCACCAATAACCGCTGCAAGCTTCCCAGTTGGAACCGCTAATGAAACTTGGTTGACCGCACAAATAGCGCCATGATGCACAGTTAGATTGGAAACATTAAGCGACATTGTTGCTTCCAGTTCCAAGATAAGCAGCCATAACTGCTGGATCGCGGCGTACAGTCTCAGCATCTCCACTAGCGATTACTTCACCAAAATTAAGCACGTAAAGTCTGCTACACACAGACATAACAACATCCATGTGATGTTCAATTAGAAGCACAGACATGTCAACGCTGAGATTCTTAATAAGAGAATTCATCCACTCAATATCTTGAGCACCCAAGCCACCGGCTGGTTCATCTAACATCAAAATCTTTGGTTCGCTCACTAGCGCACGTGCAATTGCAACACGTTTTGTATCCGGATATGCCAATGTGTCTGCACGGCGATGAGCGATGCCACCTGCATAGACGCGCTCTAATGCAACGCGTGCTTTGTTTCGAATTTGGTCTTCATCTTTTCTGTTTCGTCCAAGTGCCGCTGAAATCAATCCAGTCTGAGCTAAATGCTGCGCACCAATCATCACATTTTCTAAAACAGTTAGGTCTCCAAAAAGTCCTACGCCTTGCAAGGTTCGTGCAATTCCTAAATCAACAAGTTCAAATGGTTTTGGAAAATCATGTTTCTTTCCATTGAGATGTAACTCGCCTGAATCCGGTGTTACTAAGCCACAAAGCGCGTTGAACAAAGTTGTCTTGCCAGCTCCATTCGGTCCGATTAAACCAACAACCTCGTTCTTTGCAATCTCTAAATAGACATCATTGAGTGCCCGAAGGCCGCCGAAGGAGACGTTAACTCGTTCGACTTGCAGCGCTGCAGTTTTATTAGTCATGATGTGCGTAGATTCTAGGCACACGAGGGCCAATTCGCGTAACTATCTCGTAATTAATCGTGCCGCTGGCGGCGCCCCAATCATCGGCTGTGTACTCGCCAGTAGAGCCATCGCCAAAAATAATCACCCAATCACCCGTAGCGGCCTTGGATTTAGCTCCCAGGTCCACTACGAATTGATCCATAGATACTCTTCCAATAATTGGTGCCCGCTTTCCATCGACAAATACGCCGGCACCTTGTGCATTTCGTGGAATTCCATCTGCATATCCCATTGCAACAACTCCCAGTTTTGTCTCAGCAGTTGTGTAGGCGGTAGCTCCATAACCTACTGGGGTATTTGCGGGAACGGTTTTTACTAAATGCAATTTAGCTCGAAGTTGCATCGCTGGCTTTAGTCCGAGCGAAGCACTATCCCCCAAAGTCTTTACATCTGGAGATAGGCCATACATTGCAATTCCAACTCGCACCATATCGAAACGTGAGTCTTTATCCTTAAGTGTTGCTGCAGAGTTAGAGAGATGGCGAATTATGTTGGTGTAACCAAATGATTCAACTGTTGCAACCATTTCCTTGAATTTAATGCGTTGTGAATCGTTTTGTTCTTCACCTGGCTCATCTGCGCGTGCAAAGTGAGAAAAAATTCCGACAATATCTAAACTAGCCACATGATGGCCATCGATCTTTCCCCACTCGTCAAGAAATCCTCCACGGCTCATTCCTGTATCTACTTCTAGATGAACCTTTGGACGGAACTCAGATTTCACCGCTCCAATTTCTTCAAGTGCTTTGATGGAAGATGCTGCTAACTCAATATTGTTATCGACCGCTAACTTAAAATCAGATCCGGGCGGAACTAACCAGGCAAGTATTGGCGCGGTTATTCCAGCTTCGCGCAAAGTTACTGCTTCTTCGAGAAGAGCTACTCCTAATGACGATGCGCCTGCTTCTAGTGCAGCCTTTGCAACTGGAACTAAGCCATGCCCATATGCATCTGCCTTAACTACAGCCATCACAGGGGTTCCCGAGAGTTGCTTTAAGTGCTTGATGTTGGCTGTTATTCGCGCAAGATCGATGCGTGCCTCAGCTCGATTGAACATTGGTGGAGTCTAGTGCAACTGACTTTTCGAGGGAACATACC
>JBEAVJ010000099.1:0-3446 GCA_041160995.1 Actinomycetota bacterium
GGCTAGGCACCTCGAACAATTAGCTGTATTTGGTTTTAACTACCCCCTGACCTAAACTTAAACCACACTTACATAAGCGGTCGGGGGAAAATCGATGAAGGCATCTCCAAGCGACCAACGTTCAATTCTAGATATTGCACGATTTGATCAACAGACAAACTCTTTGCGCCACAAGGCTGCAAACCTTCCTGAAATAGCAGAGCTTGCAACCACCACAGTAAAGTCAAACAATGCGCGCGATCTTCGCATTGCAGCCGAAACTGAATTAAATGATGTTAAGCGCGAACTGTTGCGTGCCGAAGGCGATGTTGAGCAGATTGTTTCCCGCATTACTCGTGATGAGACTCGCCTAAACGGAGGATCTGCCACACCTAAAGAGCTGGAACAACTACAGCATGAGGTCGGCACATTAGGTGCTCGACGAGCAGAGCTTGAAGAGATCGAGCTTGAAATCATGATGCGAGTGGATGCAATCAATGAGCGCATCACAACCCTTAAGGCAGAGGAAGCAGAGCACGCTGCGGTTATTGCAGATCTTGAGATCCGTAAGGAAAACGCATTAACAATTCTTCACAATGATCTTGATGCAATAGCAAAGGACCGCGCTGAAACAGTTAACGGGGTAGCAAAAGAGTTAGTTGATCTTTATGAAAAGATTAGAGAGACAACTGGCGGAGCCGGCGCAGCAGCGCTCTCTGCTGGGTCATGTACCGGCTGTAACCTTTCAGTCAATGCAGTTGAACTAAAGCGAATGTCAGATTTAGCTGAAGATGAAGTGGTTCGCTGCGAAGAGTGCCGTTGCATCTTGGTGCGTGGAGTTTAAATGGCCCGTCATTTTCTGTTAACCGCCGACGGAGGATCAAGAGGTAATCCTGGTCCTGCCGGCTACGGTTCTGTGATTACGGAAAATGGAAAGATTGTCGCCGAGCTATACGACTTCATTGGTGTGGCTACAAACAATGTCGCTGAGTACAGCGGGTTAATCGCTGGTTTAACGGCAATTAATGAGATTGATGCCAATGCAACAGTGGATGTAAAGATGGATAGCAAACTAGTTGTGGAACAGATGTCAGGTCGCTGGCAGATCAAGCATGCCGATATGAGAGTTCTTGCCCAGTCGGCACGTTCTGCTCATAACCCATCTTTAGTGAGCTATACCTGGATTCCACGTGATGAAAATTCTCATGCCGATCGACTTGCAAACAAGGCGCTAGATCAGCAATCTGGTGGCGGAGAAGTTATTCAAACTCAACAGAATTACCTAACTGAGCGTTTACTTTCGAGTGAAAAAGCCACCACTATCTTTTTGATCCGCCACGGCGAGACCATCTTGACCCCCTTTAAGAAGTTTTCAGGTGATGGTCCACTAAATCCTGAGTTAACTCACATTGGTTTGGAGCAGGCTGAAAAAGTAGCTGCTGCTGTTGCACAACTCAATCCTGAAGTAATTATTGCTTCACCACTGAAGCGCACAACACAGACAGCAGAAGCGCTTTCAAAGAAAACAGGGCTGCCCATAGTTTTTGAAGAGGCATGGATTGAATGCTCATTTGGAATATGGGATGGACTTTCAATCGATGAGGTGAAGGAAAAGTATCCAGCTGATTATCAATCATGGATTTCTTCAACTGGTTTTGCTCCACCGCAAGGAGAGTCATACGACAGCGTTGCGTTGCGCATAGATGCTGCGTTGAGCCAAATTGCAGCCGAGTATCCGGGACAACGAGTTGCGGTTGTCACCCACAACGGCACCATCAAATCTGCAGCAAAGGTTGTTGTTGGCGCCCCGGCGGAATCCATTTTTCACATCGATGTTTCGCCATGTTCCATCACAACGGTCAGTATTTGGCCAAGTGATGGTTTACGAGCTTTGCGAACTTTAAATGAGCAAGCCCACCTGCGTTAAAAGTTATTGTGTAACGCGGTAAGTCGCCAGCGTTGGATCGCTGGCATAGGCAATTCGTACCCCAGCTTTTTGTGTGGCAGCTAAACCAGAAACAATCGCTTCAGTAAGAACCTCGCCTGGTGCAACAACTGCAACACCTGGGGGATACGGTGCAATCAGATCAGCACTTATTCTTCCGATAGCTTTTTCAGCTGAGACATACTCGGTATCGGCAAAGTAAGCATCACGCATTGATACTGCAACGGTCGGAACAATGGACCAACTAAGGGATGTTTGTGTAGCGCGTGGTTCGCTCTGTAAAGAGTTCAGAATGGGAATCAACGCATCGGCCAAGATCGAGAAGTCATCAGCGTTATCTGCAAGAGTTGCGAGGAATACAATTGTGTCTCGATCAGCCATTTCAACTCGAATATTGGCTTTTTGTAACGCCTTTTCTACATCTACACCAGATAGCCCCAACACATTTGCCCGCAAAACAATCTTGACCGGATCAAACCGACCAGCGGCAAATTGATCGGCGTTAAGAAAAATAGTTGATTCAAAGTGGGATTGAACCTCCCGCTTGAAATCCTCTACGTAACCTAAGAGATCGCCAGTTAATTGCTCGCCACGAGTTTCAAGCAAAGCCCTGCAACCATCAATTGAAGCAAGCGGTGCACCGGCAGGAGAAGTGGTGTGGGTTGTTTCAAAACTTTGTTCAATGCGCGCAAGGTTCAAAAACTTACCTTGGGCTAATAACAAGGCTGATGCGCTGTAACCTGGAAGTGCCTTATGAACACTTGTGATCAAAGCATCTGCGCCTAACTGCATTACATGCTGCGGAATATTTGCGTTAAAACCAAAGTGTCCGCCCCAAGCCGCATCGATAATGACCGGTATTGAGTTCTCATGTGCCTTTGAAATCAATGCAGGTAATTCCGAGATTGTTCCAAGATAGCCCGGTTCAGTTAACAACAAAGCGATAGGTTTTTGATCTAAAACTCTTTCGAGTTCTGAAACTGGAATACCTGTAGGAACTCCAGTTGCTTCATCGATTTCAGGGGTTAACCAAATTGGCTCTAATCCCGTTAGAACAAGTGCACTCAAGACCGATCGATGAGCTGTGCGGGTGATTGCAACCTTGTCACCTGGTTTTCCTAAAGCCAAAACAATTGCTTGGTTAGCATGGGTTGATCCACCAGTTGAAAAACGTGCGTAATCTGCACCCCACAGTGATGCGGCTAACTCTTCTGCTTTCTTAAGGGTTCCCTCAGTAAGTTTTATCTCATCAAGTCCACCATAGAGAGGTGTATCTGAATCAACTACCGCACCTAACCCCTCGTCGAGGCGGTGTGCTTTCTGTTTATGACCTGGAATTGTGAAAGCTGTGCGCTGGGTTTCGAAATAGGACAGATATGCATCCAGCAATGGTGCGCTATCTCGTAACCGTGAGTTCATCTTCTAAGCCTAACCAATGGACTGGCCAGTACGAAATGATGGCTTAGACTTTACCTATGACAACACTTACCGCATTGACTCAAGAGCGTCGGTTGGTTACCGC
>JBEAVJ010000100.1:0-3415 GCA_041160995.1 Actinomycetota bacterium
CGCAAAAGCAATTGCAACTCGTGCGGGTTGGGATTATCTAGATACCGGTGCGCTGTATCGCGCAGTTACGTGGCTTGCACTTGAATATAAATGCGAAGAGGCCTTTTCAATTTTGCAAGCGATAAAAGATCATCCGATCAAATTTGTTGCAGATCCATCATCGCCAAATGTTTTTGCAGGAGAAACGCAGATTACTCATGCGATCCGTGGAACATCGGTTACTGACAATGTTTCTCGAATTAGCGCCATGCCTGAAATACGCAGAGAGCTTCTCAATCTGCAACATCGCATCATCGATGCAGCAGAGCGCGGAATCGTAGTTGAAGGCCGTGATATCGGAACGGTAGTTGCGCCCGAAGCAGGTTTGAAGATTTACCTAACCGCTGATTTAGATGCACGTGCTACTAGACGTGAGAATGAAACAGAGGATAAGAGCGTTGATGTAAAACAATCTTTGGATAACCGAGATGCAATCGATTCAACCCGCGCTGTTTCTCCCTTGGTAATGGCTGCAGATGCCGTTGAAGTTGATTCAACCTACTTAGACCTCGATGAAACCATTGAACGTATTTGGGAGCTCTTAAAGAAGCGTAATTTGCTGGGTTTGCCGATCGTTGCAATCTTGGGTCGTCCTAATGTTGGTAAATCAACCTTGATTAACCGTTTCTTAGGAAGACGTGAAGCAATTGTTGAAGATACTCCTGGTGTAACCCGTGACCGCGTTCAGTATGAATGTGAATGGGGCGGTCGACGCTTCATCATTATGGATACCGGTGGTTGGGAAGCAAAGCCAGATGGAATTGCGGTACAAGTTAGTGCAGGATCTGAAATCGCTATGCAGGAAGCAGATGTTTTGTGCTTTGTTGTTGATGCCCAGGTTGGCGCGCTGGATGAGGATGACACCTTGGTGCAACATCTTCGTAAGGCAAAGAAGCCAACGATTCTTATCGGAAACAAGGTTGATGGAGAGCGCGAAGAGGCTGAAGCTCATGCGCTGTGGAGTTTAGGTCTGGGTGAACCACGTTTTGTATCTGCACTTCATGGTCGTGGAAGCGGCGATCTTTTAGATCACATCGTGAATGTCTTGCCAGAAGTAGGACGTGCGCAGAACCAAGATGGATATCGCAAGGTTGCTTTGATTGGTCGACCAAATGTTGGAAAGTCATCTTTGTTCAATGCAATCGCCGGTGAATCATTATCGATTGTTGATGATGCAGCGGGAACAACCCGAGATCCAGTTGACTCATTACTTTCCTTTGGTGGATCAACATGGAGATTTATCGACACCGCTGGATTAAAAAAGCGTGCCAACCAGGATTCAGGTACTGATTACTACGCATCGCTGCGAACTGCGACAGCGCTAGAGCGTTGTGAGGTTGCCGTTGTAGTTCTCGATGCATCGGAACCAATTACCGAACAAGATTTGCGGGTTATCACCATGGTTGAAGAGGCCGGTAAGGCGATGGTGATCGTTATGAATAAGTGGGATCTGGTTGATGAGGATCGTCGCAACCAATTGGATCGTGAAATTGATAGACACCTTGATCAGGTTGAGTGGGCTCAACGGGTCAATATCGCTGCAAAGACTGGTTGGCATAGAGATCGCCTGGCACCTGCTCTTCGTACCGCTCTGGATAGTTGGGAACGTCGAGTTCCAACCGCCAAGCTCAACTCATTCCTTGGCGCACTTATTGGCGCGACACCACCACCTGTTCGCGGTGGCAAGCAGCCAAAGGTCTACTACGCAACCCAAGCTGGTATTGCTCCACCTAAGTTTGTGGTCTTCTCCAGCGGTTGGATCGAGGCCTCCTACCGTCGCTTCATTGAACGCCGCCTCCGCGAGGAGTTTAAATTCCCTGGAACTCCAGTTCAGGTAGCTGTTCGAGTAAAGGAGCGCGACAAGGAATGAGGCCATCTGTGATCAGCGTTCCTAACGCTCTCACCTTCCTGCGTTTTCTCGGTATTCCACTTTTCATATACCTCACCCTGTCCCTAGAAGCCGATGGGTGGGCGATCGTAGTTCTAGCGATCGGCGGAGCAACTGATTACTTTGATGGAAAGATCGCACGTGCCTGGAATCAGACCTCCCGTTTTGGAGAGTTAGCAGATCCTGCAATCGATCGCCTTTACATCCTTGCAACCTTGCTCGTCTTTTTAATCCGCGACATTGTTCCGGTATGGATGATCGCAATCATTATTGGTAGAGATCTCATTCTGGCTGTCATCACACTTGTTATGAATCGTCGAGGCTTTCCACCATTTACAGTGACCTATCTCGGAAAGGCCGCAACCTTCAACCTCTTGTACGCCTTCCCATTCCTGTTGCTCGCGCAATCAGATGGAGCATGGGGAAGTATCGCCTTTGTGGCGGGGTGGAGTTTTGCTATCTGGGGTATTGCCCTCTACATTTCGACAGGTATCAGTTACGCACGCGAGGGTATTTCGCAGATTCGAGGAAACCATGTCATCAATTCCTAATGAGTTGTCCTACACCAAGGAACATGAATGGGTCAGCGCTGAAAATCTGACATACACAATGGGAATTACCGATTATGCGCAAGCTGCATTGGGAGACATTGTGTATGTGCAACTTCCAAAGGTTGGCGAATCAGTTACAGCCGGCAAAGTGTGTGGCGAAGTTGAATCAACAAAGAGCGTTTCAGAGATTTACGCACCTGTTTCAGGAACAGTGGTTGCGATTAATGACTCACTATCTAACTCTCCTGAAACAATCAACTCCGATCCATATGGAGCGGGCTGGTTGGCAAAGATCGAGGTCGCGGTAGCACCTAGCGAGCTCTTGACCGCGGCTCAATACGGCGAAATTACGGCTTGACCTTATCTGCCTAACTCTCTAGTGTCACCCTTAACTTTACGGTGAGGAGGCGGGGCGTTGGCTGCAGAGCAATCTCAGAGTGAACTCACCTCGACCATCCACTTAGGTCTTCGTGAGGTTTCAAACCCTTCAGAAAAACATCTAGAGGAACAGCTCGCCTTACTTTCCCCTGAGGACCGCGCTGTTGTTGCTGAGATTCAAAGCTCCAAAGGCGAGAAGGCGATGATTCTCATCGCTCGAGGCGCAAACAAAGGCTCTCGATTCTTGATCACAGCAGAGGGTGCAACTATTGGCCGATCTGCATCTAGTTCAATTTTTCTCGATGATGTAACTGTTTCACGAACACACGCAACAATTTCAAAGCAAGGTAATTCCTTTCTTCTCAAGGATGAAGGTTCGCTCAATGGAACCTACATCAACAATATTTCCGTCACAGAGCATGCACTTGTTTCTGGTGATGAGTTTCAAATAGGTAAGTTCCATTTGCTTTTCGTCAGTTCCAACTAGGGGAGTAGTCATGGCAGTTCCAGCACGCGCATATTTGAGCATCGGTGAAGTCCTTAACCGTTTGCGTGGAGA
>JBEAVJ010000101.1:0-3414 GCA_041160995.1 Actinomycetota bacterium
CCCTTCATGCGCTCATAATTTGTTAGATCATCATCAGAGTTCGCAAAGCCAAGCCCGAGTGACTTAGAGATGTCACGAGTTCCAAGGTTTGTTGTCATGATGATGACAGTGTTCTTGAAATCTACTGTTCGGCCTTGTGAATCTGTAAGGCGTCCATCTTCAAGAACTTGTAGAAGTGAGTTGAAGATATCTGGGTGTGCCTTTTCGATCTCATCAAAGAGAACTACTGAGAATGGACGACGGCGTACCTTTTCAGTGAGCTGTCCACCCTCGTCATATCCAACATACCCTGGAGGTGCACCGAACAAACGTGAAGCGGTGTGACGCTCTGAGTACTCAGACATATCAAGTTGAATCAACGCATCCTGATCACCAAACAAGAATGATGCAAGTGTGCGTGAAAGCTCTGTCTTACCAACACCGGAAGGACCAGCGAAGATAAATGATCCGCCAGGACGACGTGGATCCTTCAGACCTGCGCGGGTACGACGGATTGCTTGTGACAACGCCTTGATCGCTTGATCCTGTCCGATAACACGGTTGTGTAGTTCATCCTCCATGCGAAGCAGACGTGCTGTCTCTTCTTCAGTAAGTTTGAATACAGGAATTCCAGTTGAGATAGAAAGTACCTGGGCGATGAGTTCTTCATCAACCTCAGTGACCTTATCTAGATCTGTAGCCTTCCAATTCTTTTCAGCCTCATGCTTTTCTGCGATTAAGTTCTTTTCCTTATCGCGAAGAGTTGCAGCTAATTCAAAATCTTGTCCGTCAATTGCAGACTCTTTTTCCTTACGAGCATTTGCGATCTTGTCATCAAACTCGCGTAGCTCTGCTGGAGCTGTCATGCGCTTAATGCGAAGTCGTGAACCCGCTTCATCAATAAGATCGATCGCCTTGTCTGGCAAGAAACGATCTGAGACATAACGATCAGCCATGTTTGCTGCTGCTGCGAGCGCACCATCGGTGATTGATACACGGTGGTGAGTTTCGTAGCGGTCGCGAAGACCCTTCAAAATCTCAATGGTGTGAGCAACTGATGGCTCCTTCACCTGGATTGGCTGGAAACGGCGCTCAAGAGCGGCATCCTTCTCAACATGCTTGCGATACTCATCAAGAGTTGTCGCACCAATTGTCTGTAGCTCACCGCGGGCAAGCATTGGCTTCAAGATGCTTGCAGCATCAATCGCACCTTCTGCAGCTCCTGCGCCTACAAGTGTGTGAATCTCATCGATGAAAAGAATGATGTCGCCGCGAGTTTTGATCTCCTTGAGAACCTTCTTCAAGCGCTCTTCGAAATCTCCACGGTAACGAGAACCAGCAACAAGTGCACCCAAATCAAGTGAGTACAACTGCTTATCCTTTAAAGTCTCCGGAACATCATTCTTGTAAATCGCTTGTGCAAGACCTTCAACAACTGCGGTCTTACCAACACCTGGTTCACCAATTAGAACTGGGTTGTTCTTTGTGCGACGTGAAAGTACCTGCATCACTCGTTCGATTTCATTTTCGCGACCAATGACAGGATCTAGCTTTCCTTCACGTGCTGCTTGTGTCAGATTGCGACCAAATTGATCAAGAACTAAAGATGTAGATGGAGTTCCTTCTGCAGGTCCTCCAGCTTGAACAGCTTCCTTACCCTGGTAACCAGAGAGAAGTTGAATAACCTGTTGGCGAACACGATTAAGGTCTGCGCCAAGCTTTACAAGAACCTGTGCTGCAACGCCTTCACCTTCACGGATTAAACCGAGAAGGATGTGTTCTGTTCCAATGTAGTTATGACCTAACTGCAACGCTTCGCGAAGTGAGAGTTCAAGAACCTTCTTTGCGCGCGGAGTAAATGGAATGTGACCACTTGGTGCTTGCTGACCTTGGCCGATGATCTCTTCAACCTGTGCGCGTACGCCTTCAAGTGAGATGCCAAGTGATTCAAGAGCTTTAGCTGCAACGCCTTCACCTTCGTGGATCAAACCCAGAAGGATGTGCTCGGTGCCGATGTAGTTGTGGTTGAGCATGCGTGCTTCTTCTTGGGCCAGCACGACAACGCGACGGGCTCGGTCTGTAAAGCGCTCAAACATGGGCGGTGCTCCTTTGGATCGTTCTTTCGTTAAGCCTAATACCTGCGGGCCTACGCTCGCGAGGCGGAATTGCTCTGTCCTCTATAACCCCAAATGTGGCGGGGTTATGCCCGAAAATGGACTAAATCTGGGTCTTTACAGCTTTTTGAGCATGCGGGTATTTCCCAGGGTATTGGGCTTTACCGACTCAAGATCCAGGAACTCAGCCACACCAGCATCGTAGGAACGCAACAGCTCTGTGTAGATCTCGGGCTCGACTGGAGTTCCTTCAATTACCTCGAAACCGTGCTCGCCAAAAAACTTGGTTTCAAAGGTCAGACAGAAAATTCTCTTAACACCGATGTTTTCTGCGCGCTCAATGATCGCATCCAAGATTTGATGACCAACACCTTTACCGCGCAGCTCTTCAGAGACAGCAACTGTGCGAACTTCTGCTAAATCTTCCCAAAGAACGTGCAAAGCGCCACAACCAACAACTGTGTCACCTTCGACAGCAACGGTGAACTCTTGAACGCTTTCGTACAAAGTTACAGTTTCTTTAGATAGCAAACGACCTTGCGGTGCATATGAATCAATTAGTTGACGGATGCCTTTGATGTCGCTGGTGCGTGCGGGACGAATCTGCATTGATTAATCAACTTCAGGCTTAACAAGTGGGAACAAAATAGTTTCGCGAATTCCAAGACCTGTTAGCGCCATTAGCAAACGATCGACACCCATTCCCATTCCACCTGTTGGAGGCATTGCAAACTCCATGGCACGCAAGAAATCTTCATCTACCTGCATCGCTTCAAGATCACCCTTTGAACCAAGTGTTGCTTGTTCTACTAAACGATCACGTTGCACAACTGGATCGATGAGTTCGGAATATCCTGTTGCAAGTTCAAATCCATCAATGTAGAGATCCCATTTTTCTGCAACACCCGGAAGTTCGCGGTGTGCACGTACTAGCGGAGATGTATCCACTGGGAATCCCATAACAAATGTTGGTTCAACCAATAGATGGCGAGCAACATGCTCGAAGATCTCTTCTGCAAGCTTTCCGGTGATCCACTTTGGATCAATCTTCATGCCTAGCTTTTCAGCAATCTTCTTCAAATCTGCATACGGGGTAAGGGCTGTGACGCTCTCGCCAACACCATTAGAAATAGCGTCATACAAGGAGATTTGCTTCCACTGACCACCCAGGTCGGCTTGGCGACCATCGTGGTGAGTTACAACGTGTGAACCAGCAACCGCCATTGCAGCGTTTTGAACCAAGGTACGAGTTAAATCTGCGATCGACATCCAGTCGCCGTAGGCCATGTAACTTTCAATCATCGCAAACTCAGGAGAGTGA
>JBEAVJ010000102.1:0-3361 GCA_041160995.1 Actinomycetota bacterium
GCCACACAATCAAACAATAAAATTGTTGGAGTAAATCATGCGTATTGGTGTCCTCACTGGCGGCGGAGATTGCCCTGGTCTTAACGCGGTTATCCGCGCAGTAGTTCGTAAAGGTGTAAAAGAGTACGGTCACGAGTTTGTTGGATTCCGTGATGGTTGGAAGGGACCTCTTGAGGGTCTGACTATGCCTTTGAACATCGAAGTAACCCGCGGAATCTTGCCTCGAGGTGGAACCATTCTTGGTTCATCACGCACCAACCCTTTCAAGATCGAGGGCGGCGTAGAAAAGATTAAGGAAAACCTTGAGAAGGCTGGCATCGATGCGTTGATCGCAATCGGCGGAGAAGACACTCTTGGTGTTGCTACCAAACTCGACGCGCTAGGTGTCAAGGTGATTGGTGTTCCAAAGACGATCGATAACGATCTGAACAACACCGATTACACATTTGGTTTTGATACATCTGTCAATATCGCGGTAGAGGCGATTGATCGTCTCCACACAACAGCAGAATCACACCACCGTGCATTGATCGTAGAAGTAATGGGCCGTCACGCAGGTTGGATCGCTCTTCACTCAGGTCTTGCAGGCGGCGCAACATGTATCTTGATTCCAGAGCAGAAGTTCTCTGTCGACAAGGTATGTGAATGGGTTGAGTCTCGTTTCAAGTCTCACTACGCACCCATCATCGTTATCGCCGAGGGTGCAATTCCTCAAGATGGCGACATGGTGACAAAGGATCAGACCCTTGACTCATTTGGTCACGTGAAGCTTTCAGGTATTGGTGACTGGCTAGCTGGTCAGATTGAAGAGAAGACAGGCAAGGAAGCACGTACCTCTGTATTGGGACACATCCAACGTGGTGGAACTCCAACAGCATTTGACCGTGTTCTAGCTACTCGCTTTGGTCTCCATGCGATTACAGCGGCACATGAAGGTGATTGGGGCAAGATGGTTGCGCTACACGGCACAAATATCGCCCGTGTTCCACTGGCATCTGCGACTGAAAAGCTAAAGACCGTTCCTCTTGAGCTATACAAGGAATCAGAGATCTTCTTCGGATAATTGCACCGCGCAATTACCTATGAACTCTCTAGACTTCTCCAATGAACTCGAATTCGAGCACTAAGTTAGACACTCTGTTCACACCTGGCCTCGTTGCTGCACAGCAACCAACCTGGCCAGGTGGACCAGAGGGTCCACAAGTAAAGGCCGCGGTAGCAGAGCTTAAAGCGCTACCACCATTGGTCTTTGCGGGTGAGTGCGATGATCTCAAAGCTCGAATTGCGCTCGCTGCAGAAGGAAAAGCATTTTGGTTGCAAGGCGGAGATTGCGCAGAAACATTTGTCTCAGCAACAGCAGATTCAATTAGAAATCGCATTAAGACAATTCTTCAGATGGCTGCAGTCTTGCAGTACTACTCAAGCCTTCCGGTAATCAAGGTTGGTCGCATGGCTGGGCAGTTTGCAAAGCCTCGATCAAGTGAGTTTGAAACTCGTGGAGAAGTAACTTTGCCTGCATACCGCGGAGATGCGGTCAACGATATCGAGTTCAATGAAAAGGCTCGTACACCAGATCCAATGCGTTTAGTGCGTGTGTACAACACATCTGCAGCAACTCTGAACTTGGTTCGTGCATTCACTCAAGGTGGTTTTGCAGATCTGCGCCAGGTTCATGAGTGGAACAAGGGCTTCATCCGCGATTCAAAGGTTGGCGATCGTTACGAGAAGATGGCTAATGAAATCGGTCGCGCCCTTGCCTTTATGAAATCTGCAGGCGTTGATCCTGAAAGCTTTAAATCTGTTGATTTCTTCGCTAGCCATGAAGCCTTAATTATGGAGTATGAGAAGGCGCTAACACGTATCGATTCACGAACAGGTGATGCATACGATGTTTCAGGCCACTTCATCTGGATCGGTGAGCGCACACGTCAACTAGATGGCGCGCATGTTGATTTTGCTTCAAAGGTTCGCAATCCAATTGGTATCAAGTTGGGACCTAAGTCCACAGTTGAAGATGCACTTGCACTCATCAATAAGTTGGATCCAAATCGCGAACCAGGGCGTATTACCTTTATTACTCGTATGGGTGCAAAGAACATCCGCGAAATCCTGCCAGCACTTGTTGATGGCGTTACTAAATCTGGAGCAAAGGTGCTCTGGGTGTGCGATCCAATGCATGGAAATACCTACGAAGCTCCATCTGGGTACAAGACCCGAAGCTTTGATGATGTTATGGATGAGGTAAAGGGCTTCTTCGAAGTACATAAGGCGCTCGGAACTCATCCAGGCGGAGTCCACATCGAACTCACTGGTGATGATGTCACTGAGTGCGTCGGCGGTGGCGAGCAGATTTCCCATGAAGATCTCGCTTCACGATACGAAACCGCCTGCGATCCACGCCTGAATCACGCTCAATCATTAGAGCTAGCATTTTTAGTTGCTGAAATGTTGCGCGATCGCTAATTTTAGCGAGTGCCACTCCTCATCACATCTCATAAAACCCCTGTAGGCACACTCAACTTGCTTGCCGATGATCAAATTCTGATCGGCGCAAATCTTTCTACCGTCTCTGCCTTTAAAGCCGGTAAGGATGTAACAATCGTAAAATCAATTCCTGTTATCTCGGATCTAATCAATGATTACTTTGATGGAGATTTAACCGCCCTTAATGGAATTAAGGTTCGCCAACCAGGTGCAGCTTTTTCTCAAGCGGCATGGAAGGCGATGCGAAAGATTGCACCAGGAAAAACCTGGTCGTATTCGGATTTAGCGGAAAAAGCTGGCAGCGCTGCCGCAGTTCGCGCAGCCGGAAGTGCGTGTGCAAATAATGCAATCATGCTTGTTGTTCCATGCCACCGAGTTGTTAAAACTGGGGGAGCGTTAGGAAATTACGCCTACGGTGTTGAAAAGAAGCAGTGGCTTCTAAGCCACGAGGGCTTTCTTTAAGATTTCAATTGCTCCAGCACACTGCGCATCATCAAAATCTAAATGAGTTACTAACCGTGCATACTTTGGACCAAGTGCGCTAATCCATAACCCTGCATCCTTGCATCTAGCAGCCAGTTCAGCTGCGGTGATTGGCAAGGCAGCAAGATCTAAACCAACGATATTTGTGTGAACAGTGGTTGGGTCAATCAACGAAGAATCAATTGCTGCGATTGCCCGTGCGAGCTCTTGAGCACGACGATGATCTTCAGCCAAACGATCAATATTGTTATCAAGTGCGTAATGAGCACCAGCTGCTAACAAACCAATTTGGCGCATTCCGGCCCCGTAACGCTTGCGCCATACACGGGCTTTAGCAACCCGTTCCTTGGTTGAAAGCATGATGGATCCAACTGGTGCGCCTAAACCTTTTGAT
>JBEAVJ010000103.1:0-3361 GCA_041160995.1 Actinomycetota bacterium
ATGCGATATCTCGACCAACAATCTGCGCAGGGATTGTGTCGCCATTGAGAAGTTCAACGGTAATTGTGCCTGAGGTAGCCGCCGACGCAATCACATGGTTATTTGTGACGATGAATGAGGATGACCTATCTGATTTATATACCCAACCGCTACCACTACCGCTACCGGCGGCTGCAACAACTTTAATTGAAACCACTGATGGAGTAACTAATGAGGCGATGCTCTTCACATCAATAGTTGGAGCACCTAGTGTCATGGCAGTTCGGGTCGATGAGCAACCATTTGAGTTAGCAAGATAAATAGCTTGTGATCGCTTATCCACACAAACTTTCACTCCCGCAACTTCATTAGTTGTAGCCGTAGCTACTCCGCCTGCAACCGATGCACCCACTAAAAAAGATGCAATTACCTTTGTTGATGTCTTCATGAATTAACCTCTCTCAACGTCGGCGATAAATTGTCACTCTAACCTGAGAGAAAGTTTAGAAACGCCTTACTTATTGGTGCAACTTTTAAGCGAGTACAACCCAGCCGCTCTTTACTGCAACCTTTACCGTTGGCAGCGGATTAGTCGCAGGACCTGAGACAACCGCACCCTTCTTAAATGGATCAAAGCTTGCATTGTGCACCGGACACACGAGCACTTTTTTTGCGCTGAAGTACTTAGTCACTCCACCTTGGTGGGTACAAATTGTTTGATATGCAAAGACACCGGTCTTTGTGCGAAACAGGAGTGCTGGCGCACCATTTGCTAATTGAAAAGGGAAGGTTCCGCCGACTTTTACTCTGCTCAGTCGAACAATTTGCTTTGTGTTGGCCTCGGCTCGAGCTCCCACAAAGGAGGCCGCCATGCTGGCCAGGGCCATGCGTAATGCGGAGCGGCGTGTGAACTTCACGCTCCCTGACTTGGATTCGAACCAAGAACCTGTCGATTAACAGTCGACTGCTCTGCCGTTGAGCTATCAGGGATTAACGGTGCAAGCGCAAACTCTAGCGCACCCGAGCGTAAGGGCAAAAACTAGCGCCTGCAGGATTACAGAGTGCCTAGCGCCAGATCATGCAGAGAACGGCGGGCTGATTCCAGGGCTACTAACTGGGCAAAGGCTGCGTTGTACTCGATCTCATTTTCTACCGGATTGAGTCGTTGTAGCGATGATTTGAGATCGGCGATTGAGCGAGAGATCGCTACCTCGCGAAGTCTGGCAACGATACTCGCGACATAGAGTTGAGTGGGCTTTCCATCTGCGCGAATTGGCTCCACAGTCAGTTCAGTAAAAAGCGCACGCAAGTTTTCATCGGTGATTACCTCTGGAGAAAGCCTTTCATGTGAATCTATCGTTACACGCATTGCACTATATGCAGGATGAGTAAATGCCCCTGGCTCTATCGAACTCCACAGCTCACCTTCAAAGAGTTGTGGCTCCTGCAAACGTGACTTGAGAACCTCACGTTCTAAAATCAAACGTGCTTCATTGGGATCTGGTCTGAAGTTTGGTTGCGCAGCAACTTCTTCACCATCATTACGAACTTGTTGTGGAGCTGATTTTGCGCCTTGTGCAACTGCGCGGGTAACAATCTCAACTTCAACACCTAACCAACCCGCAAGCAAACGTGTGTACTCCGGACGCAAAGACTTATCTCGAATCTGTGCAACAAGTGGAGCAGCTGCATTTAATGCATTAACTCGACCCTCTGCAGTTTCTAACTTGTGATGAGCAAGCTCAGCGCGAATTGCGAACTCAAACAATGGAACTCTGCGAGCGATTAGGTCTCGTAGCGCTAGATCTCCCTTTTCTTGGCGGAGCTCACATGGATCTAGGCCATCTGGTTCAACGGCCACAAAGGTTTGAGTCACAAACTTTTGATCTTCACTAAATGCACGAAGCGCCGCCTTTTGACCTGCAGCATCTCCATCAAAGGTGAAGATAACTTCACCACGGAAAGCATCATCATCCATAAGTAATCGACGAAGAATTCTGATGTGATCTGCTCCAAAAGCGGTTCCGCATGTTGCCACTGCGGTTGTAATACCGGCAAGGTGCGCCGCCATGACATCTGTGTAGCCCTCAACGATAACCGCCTGGCGTTTCTTTGCGATCTCTTTCTTCGCTACATCTAAGCCGTATAGCACCTGACTTTTCTTATAAATTGGGGACTCAGAGGAGTTTAAATACTTTGGTCCTTGATCCTCTTCATCACTAGCTAACTTACGAGCGCCAAAGCCAACGATGTCACCGGAAATATCTTTAATTGGCCACATCAAACGATTGCGGAACTTATCAATTGGTCCGCGTTGTCCCATCTTTGAAAGCCCTGCTAGCTCGAGCTCATCAATGGAGTATCCAAGGCCGCGAAGATGCTTTGTTAAACCATCCCATTCATCGGGAGAATAACCGACACCAAATTGCAAACATGCTGCCTTATCAAAGCCACGCTTTGTCAATAACTCTCGACCATGAGCTGCATTAGGAGAAGTATTAAGTTGCTCTTGATAAAACTTTGCCGCTTCACCATGTGCGGCAATCAAACGGGCTCTCGTACCTGAAGTAACGACAGGGCCTGAAGAAGGCGAAGAGCTCTCTTCATATCGCAATGTGTAGCCGATGCGATCTGCAAGACGCTCAATTGTTTCGGTAAAGGTCAGATGGTCAATCTTCATTAAAAATGCAATGACATCGCCACCGGTTTGGCAACCGAAACAATGAAAGTATCCCTTGCTTGGAGTCACATGAAATGAAGGTGACTTCTCATCATGGAATGGGCATAAACCTTTTTTCTGACCGCCGCCAGCGTTCTTTAATTGAACATAATCAGCAACAACTTCATCGATAGGGGCGCGATCGCGGATGTATGCAACATCCTCTTCCTTAATGCGACCGCTCATACCCTCACCTTACCGATTCGCTAGTAAGCGCGCATGTAATGCATATGCGCCAGGATCGGTCAGTGCAGCTACTTGATCAATAATCACGCGCATCTTGGCGATCTCATCAGCGGCTTCATTCCAGGGCTTCTGGAAAAAGGAGTCCATCTCGTGTGGGTACTTCAAAAGCATCTCAACCAAATCTTTGATGATTACATGTTGCTTTGCGTAGCGATCTTGGGAGTGAGCTGCGTTGATTAAGTAATGTCCAGCAATCGCCTTGAGGAAATCTACTTCAATCTTTTGCTCACGGGGAATCACTAAATCAGCGCTGTAGCGAGATAACGGCCCATCCCCATGAACCTTGCGTGTCTCTATCTCTGCTGCCAAAACAAAGCGACCAATCAACTGGCTGGTTGAATCCTTGAGTCGGGCCAGACTTCTGTGACTTCCATCGTAGTAATGAGGCCAAGCAGATAAAGATGACAATCGGGCATG
>JBEAVJ010000104.1:0-5314 GCA_041160995.1 Actinomycetota bacterium
TGCGGGCCAAGACAGGAGAAATGTGTCAAAGGTCCGCGTACATGAGTTGGCAAAACAACTCGGTATGGAGAGCAAGGTTGTTCTTGCAAAACTCCAAGAAATGGGCGAGTTTGTTCGCTCCGCATCATCAACAGTAGAAGCGCCAGTTGTGCGCAAGCTGATCGAAATGTATCCCGATGCAAAACCGGTCGAGGAGAAAAAGCCTGTCAAAAAGGCTGCAGCAAAGAAAGCTGCTGCAAAGCCAAAGGGTGAGGTCAGCGCAGAGCAGGCAGCGGAGTTAGCTGCAGAGCTTGGCGTAGATATTGAAGCCCTTAAGTTGGAGCAAGCTAAGGCGATTGCAAATAAGGAAGAGGCTGCAAAGCATGAGGCTGCAGAACGTGCAGCTGAAAACGCTGGCGCTTCACCTTCTGCACCAACGCCATCAGCTCCCGCACCACGTCCAGGTAACAATCCATTTTCAACTGGTGGCGCAGTTCCACGCCCACCACGTCCAGGTAACAATCCATTTTCAACTGGTGGCGCAGTTCCACGCCCACCACAACGTCCCGCCGGTTCTCAGGGAGCGCCACGTCCAGGTATGGCTGGCTCACGTCCAGGATCTGTTCGTCCAGGTTTTGCTGCACGTCCTGGCGCACCGCGTCCTGCTGGTGGTGGATTTACGCCACGTCCAGGTGGAACTTCAGCACCATCATCATCTCCGTATAAATCAAATACACCAGGTGCTGGTGCACCAAGTGGTGGTCCACAACGTCCAGGTGGCGGTCGTCCACCACAACGCGGTGGTGCAGGTGGAGCATTTGGAAAAAATGCAAGTAAGAAATCAGGTCGTAAGCAAAAGTCTCGCAAGGCGTTACGCGATGAGTTCGACAATATGCAGGCACCACAACTTGGTGGTGCAGTTGTTCCTCACGGTGATGGCAAGACGCCTATTCGTATGCGTCGCGGTGCCTCATTGGCAGATTTTGCAGACAAGATCGGTGCAGATCCAGCAGCATTAGTAGCAGCGCTATTCCACTTAGGTGAAATGGTTACCGCAACACAATCAGTGGATGCAGATACCTTTGAAATTCTTGGTGTTCAACTGGGATATGACATTCAAATTGTTAGCCCAGAAGATGAAGATCGCGAACTACTTCAAGACTTCGATATCGATCTTGCGGGTGAGATCTCTGATCTTGATCCAGAATCATTAGTGGCACGTCCACCAGTGGTAACTGTGATGGGTCACGTTGATCACGGTAAGACCTCGCTTCTTGATGCGATTCGCAAATCTGAGGTTATGAAGGGTGAAGCAGGCGGAATTACGCAGCACATTGGTGCCTACCAAATTCACCATGATCATGATGGCGTCAATCGTGCAATTACATTTATCGATACACCAGGTCACGAGGCGTTTACCGCTATGCGTGCACGTGGTGCCAAGGTAACTGATATCGCAGTTCTGGTTGTTGCTGCAGATGATGGAATCATGCCTCAGACAATTGAAGCGTTAAACCACGCCCAAGCTGCTGATGTTCCAATCGTTGTAGCCGTCAACAAGGTTGATAAGGAAGGCGCAAACCCAGACAAGGTTCGCCAGCAGTTAACCGAGTACAACTTGATCGCTGAAGAGTACGGCGGCGAGACAATATTTGTGGATGTTTCAGCTAAGTCAGGAATAGGCATTGATCAATTGATCGATTCAATTCTTCTCACAGCAGATGCAGCGATTGATCTTCGTGCAATTGCAAATGATGATGCTCGTGGTGTTGCTATTGAAGCTCACCTCGATCGTGGTCGTGGCCCTGTTGCAACAGTTCTCGTACAACGCGGAACATTAAAGATCGGTGATGCAATCGTTGCGGGAAGCGCCTTTGGTCGCGTTCGTGCAATGTTGGATGAGAATGGCGACAATGTTGAGACCGCTGGTCCATCACGTCCTGTTCAGGTACTTGGATTTACATCTGTACCAAGTGCTGGAGATACCTTCCTCGTTGCTGAAGAAGATCGCACCGCTCGTCAGATCGCTGAAAAGCGTCAGGCAGCAGAGCGAAATGCACAGCTTGCTAAGGCTCGGGCTCGCAAGAAGGTTTCACTTGAAGACTTCATGGAGCAATCCAAGATTTCTACTCTTAACCTTATTCTTAAGGGTGACGTATCTGGTTCTGTTGAAGCGCTAGAGGATGCATTGATGCAGCTAGATGTTGGCGCTGAAGTTGATCTCCGCGTTATTCACCGCGGCGTTGGTGCAATCACCAAGAGCGATATCACCTTGGCATCTGCATCAACTGCAGTTGTGATCGGCTTTAACGTTAAGCCAGAGCCACAAACTGCAATCTATGCAGATCAAGAGGGCGTTGAAGTTCGCTTCTACTCCGTTATTTACAACGCAATTGAAGAGATTGAAATGTCTCTCAAGGGCTTGCTCAAGCCAGAGTACGAAGAGGCGATCATCGGTACCGCTGAAGTTCGCGAAATCTTCAAATCATCTAAGGCTGGAAACATCGCTGGATCAGTTGTTAAGGATGGAATCATCCGACGCAACGCTAAGGCGAGAATCCTGCGTAATGGAGCTGTCTTGGTAGATAACCTCACCATTGATTCGCTCAAGCGCTTCAAGGATGATGCCACCGAAGTCCGCGAAGGATTTGAGTGCGGTATTGGCCTTGGAAACATGAAGGAGATCGCACCAGGCGACATCGTTCAGTGTTTCGAGATGCGCGAGAAAAAGCGAGCATAAGCAATGGGTCAATCACATCGCACACTGAAGGTTGCCGACCGCATCAAAGTGGTAGTTGCAAACTTGCTTGAGACAAAGATTAAAGATCCGCGTCTTGGCTTTGTAACTGTCACCGATGCACGTGTTACTGGCGATCTTCAACAAGCCTCAATCTTTTATACCGTTCTTGGTGATCTCGATGAGCGCGCTGCCACAGCGGCCGCTCTCGAGAGCGCTAAGGGTGCAATTAGATCAGCGCTGGGTCGCGAGTTAGGACTTCGCATAACTCCGAGTATCGAATTCTTTGAAGATGGATTGCCTGAGAGCGCTAAAGCTCTAGATTCTTTGTTGGAAAAGGTTCATGAGCAGGATGCTCAAGTTGCTGCACTTCGCAAAAATGCGCAGTATGCAGGGGGAGAAGATCCTTACAAAGCTCCACGTGTTATTGAAGATTAGTTGTGACTCAAACAATCCACGAGCATGGGTTTCTGGTTGTAGATAAAGAACCAGGTATGACAAGCCACGATGTGGTTGCAATTGCTCGAAGAGCGCTAGGAACACGAAAAGTTGGTCATGCCGGAACATTAGATCCCATGGCTACTGGTGTTTTGGTTCTTGGATTTAACAACGGAACCCGACTATTGCAGTACATCACCGATGGCGATAAAAGTTATCAGGCAACAGTTATTTTAGGTGCATCAACTATTACCGATGATTTTGAGGGTGAAGTAATCGCTACCGCCGATGCTTCTGCAATCACAGATGAACAAATCAATGCTGAACTAGACACTATGCGTGGAACCTTTATGCAACGCCCAAGTTCAGTCTCGGCGGTCAAGGTAGATGGTGAACGTGCATATGATCGAGTTCGATCAGGTGAAACCGTTGTGCTGGCTTCTCGTGAGGTAACAATCTCACAACTAGATGTGTTAGAGATTCGTCGTATCGAAAAACGAATTGAAATCGATATCGAAGTGACATGTTCGGCTGGAACATACATTCGTTCGATCGCTCGAGATTGCGGGGATGCGCTCAAGGTTGGCGGTCACCTATCAGCCTTACGTCGCACGCGAGTAGCAGGATTTACCACAGCAGGTGCCGCATCAATTGCAGCTTTGAAGGGCGCGGAGTTTTCTACATTAGATCTAGCAGATGTTGCACGGGTTACCTTTCCAGTACGCGAGATTGGATTGGATGAAAAGCTAGAGCTCTCATTTGGTAGAACTCTTGCGGCAAATCCTGCAGATGGCATTTATGCCGGTGTTTCAGCCGCCAATGAATTAATCGCACTCTTGAGCAATGTTGATGGTAAAGCTAAACCGATCGCTGTATTCGCGCCAGCGCAATGACTCTGAGATAATGACAGTATGAGCATCGTTGTTATTGGAAACTTTGATGGGGTCCATAAGGGGCACCAACAGATCCTCAACCGTGCCAAGGCGCTTGCAGGCGATGAGAAAATTGTCGCCTTAACCTTTGATCCTCATCCCGTATCGGTTTTTGCTCCCGAAAGAGCACCTTCGCTTCTTACAATCTTGAGCGACAAAATTGAGTTATTAAAGATCCACAACGCCGATCAAGTTGCGGTTATTAAGTTCACTAAAGAGTTTGCTGCGATGGCCCCAGAAGATTTCGTCAATAAGGTTTTAGTCGAACAGCTCAAAGCATCGACCGTCATCGTGGGGGCTAACTTCACTTATGGATTTAAGGCAGCGGGAAATGTCGAATCACTGAGCAAGCACACAGAGTTTGAAACCGTGGTTTTAGATTTACAGGCAGATAATGATGAGAGCATTTCATCCACCAGAATTCGAAGAGCAATCGTTGAAGGAAATGTCGAAGCCGCACGAGAAATGTTGACCCGCCCACATCGCTTAGATGGAATCGTTGTTCATGGTGAAAAACGCGGTCGTGAAATTGGGTATCCAACTGCAAACCTTGGAAACATTGACGAGCAAACAATTCCGGCAGATGGTGTTTACGCTGGTTGGCTAACTGTAGGAATTGATCGTTGGCCAGCTGCGATTTCAATCGGAACAAACCCAACATTTGAAGGTGTTCGAGGCCGACAGGTTGAGGCATATGCATTGGATCAAGTTGGTTTAGATCTCTATACAAAGGCGGCAACTATCGAGTTTGGATGGCGTCTGCGCGATACATTGAAATTTGATGGTCTAGATCCACTCCTAGAGCAGATGGCCAAGGATTGTGCTGAGGCCCGTCGATTGACCGAGCTGTAAGCGGGGGATTTACCTCGATTTCAGGTATTTCACGCCTGACTGTTACCCTTGCCCTTCAATCGAGTTAGCGAGTTTCTCGTGAGTCAAACCGAGAAGCCCTCGTGCTCAGTACATAAGGAGAACAAGAAATGGCATTAACACCAGAAGTAAAGAAGGAAATCATTGCTCAGTACGGTTCTACCCCTACTGACACAGGATCACCTGAAGCACAGGTAGCGCTACTTTCAAAGAGAATTGATCAGATCACTGATCACTTGAAGGCTAACCCACATGATCACCACAACCGTCGTGGTCTTTTGTTGTTAGTTGGTCGTCGTCGTCGCATCCTTCAATACCTAGCGAAGACAGATATCAACCGTTACCGCGCAATTATCGA
>JBEAVJ010000014.1:0-13941 GCA_041160995.1 Actinomycetota bacterium
GGAGCACACCCCGCAAACCTCGGCGGGTGTTTATCTCATCTCGATCTAATGGGTAATCCGACTTATCTTTTTAAAGCGCTCTTTCACTCTCTGAATGAAGGCTTTTTTGAGATTTACGGTTGCGGGTCAGCGTCGGATTTTCACCGAACTTCCCCCAGTAGATGAGCTATTAAGTTGTGGGTGTACCAAACCACAATGGTTTGGGGTTGGCAACTAGGCGCGCTCGTCATAGGCTTGCAAGCATGGAATACAGACGCCTTGGCAGTACCGGAATGTATGTTTCTGAGATCGCTTATGGAAACTGGATTACCCACGGAAACCAGATCGAATCAGATGCTGCGATCAAATGCGTAAAAGCTGCACTTGATGAGGGTATTACCACCTTTGACACCGCAGATGTGTATGCCGGAACAAAAGCAGAAACTGTTTTAGGCAAAGCACTTAAGGGTGTAAAGCGTGAGTCCTATGAACTCTTCACAAAGGTGTACTGGCCAACTGGTACTGGAAAGAATGATCGTGGCCTTTCCCGCAAACACATCATCGAATCATGTAATGCATCCCTGAAGCGTTTACAGACCGATCACATTGATCTGTACCAAATGCATCGCTTTGATTATGAAACTCCACTAGAAGAATCACTCAGCGCCTTCGATGACTTGATCCGCGCAGGCAAGGTTCATTACATTGGTTTTTCTGAGTGGAATGCTTCGCAGATTAAATCGGCGCTGGCGATTCAGGATGCTCGCGGATACAACCGTTTTGTTTCAAGCCAACCTCAGTACTCGGCTTTATGGCGAGTTATTGAAGCCGAGGTTGTGCCTCTCTCGAAAAAAGAGGGAATTGGACAGATTGTTTGGTCGCCAATGGCGCAAGGTGTTCTGACCGGAAAGTACTTACCGGGGAAGAAAGCACCCGCTGGATCTCGTGCTACCGACAAGGGCAGCGGCGCGAACATGATCAAGGGCTGGTTACGTGACGAGGTTCTTGAGGCTGTGCAAAATCTCAAGCCGATTGCAGATCAAGCAGGTCTATCTATGTCTCAGTTGGCAATTGCATGGGTTCTGCAAAATCCAAATGTTTCCACTGCAATCATGGGCGCGACAAAGCCTTCTCAAGTTAAAGAGAATGTAAAGGCAGCTGGCGTGAAGCTTGATTCAGATGTTATGAAGGCGATTGATAAAGCCCTTGGAAATCTTCCAGAGCGTGATCCAAAGAAAAACGAAAGCCCTAACCCGCGGGCTTAGTCGATCGATTCGCCAACCTTCACTTGTGGATGTGGTGCGCGCAAGCGTCGCATCTGTGTAGATCGAAGCCAGGCGTACATGCCAAGACCCTTGGTAGATGTGCCTGGAAACTTCGCTTCGATAGCTTTACGAATTTTGCGTGACAAGAAGATTCCATCGATAACAGCAATTACAAGTACTGCATACATCAATGCAACCGCACCAATTTGAACAACAGCGACTGGAAAAAGAGTAAGAACGAGAACGACAAAGATTATTGGTAGGAAGTACTCACCAATTGAACGTCGTGAATCAACAAAGTTGCGAACATAACGTCGAGCAGCTCCGCGATCGCGAGCGGGTAGAGCTGCCTCATCGCCACGTAGATACGCAGCTCGAGTAGCAATGCGGTTTTGACGCGCTAACGCCTTGGAGGCGCGCTTTTGATCCTTAGTAACGATAGGAGCCAAGGTTGAAACCTTGCGCTTGGATTCAGCATCTTTCCGCTTGGGTGTAGGTCGGCCTTTGCCTTCATTCTCAGTCATGGGGCAACTATAGAGGCCGACTCTTAAATTCTTCGACTCGCTCTGGGCAGAGGCGGGGAGTAGGATTACCGCTGTAGTCAATCGAGGAGAGCAACAATGACAACTGAAGCAACGACAACGACTGGAATTCTTCTAACTGATGTAGCCGCATCAAAGGTAGCTGCATTGCTCGCACAGGAAGGTCGTGACGACCTTAACCTTCGCGTAGCTGTCCAACCAGGCGGTTGCTCAGGCCTTAAGTATCAGCTGTACTTTGATGACCGCAACATGGATGGCGATATCGTCCGTGAGTTTGGTGCGGTAAAGGTGATTACAGACAAGATGTCTGACCCATACCTTTCAGGTGCAACTATTGATTTTGTGGACACAATTGAGAAGCAGGGCTTCACAATTGATAATCCCAACGCAGCAGGCTCATGTGCTTGCGGCGATTCATTTAACTAACAAACCATCTTCTAGACATTAGTATCCCTACATGAAAATCGGTGTAGCGGGTTCGGTAGGTCTTGATCACTTAATGACTTTCTCTGGAAAGTTCACCGACTCACTCGTCGCCGGTTCCTTAGAAAAAGTCTCGCTGAGTTTTCTCGTGGATAGCCTTGATGTTCGTCGTGGGGGATGCGCGGCAAATATCGCCTATGGAATGGGCGTCCTAGGACTCAATCCAATTTTGATCGCAGCTGTTGGAAAAGATTGGGCCGATTATGAGGCCTGGTTATCTCGTCACGGTGTAGATACATCACATGCTTTGGTTTCAACCACATTGCATACCGCTCACTTTGTTGTCACCACAGATACAGATTTAAATCAGATCGCATCATTTTTCCCAGGAGCCATGTCTGAGGCACGCAATATTGAACTCAGTCCCATCATGGAAAAAACTGGACGCTTGGACATGATGGTGATTTCGCCAGATGATCCCGAGGCGATGCTGCGCCACTCAGAGGTATGTCGTCAGTTGGGCATTCCATTTGCAGCAGACCCTTCACAACAAATGGCTCGCATGACTGGTGATGAAATCAAGTTGTTAATCGATGGAGCTTCTTATCTCTTTTTAAATGAGTATGAACTCGCCTTAGCGATGCAGAAAACCGGGTGGAGCGACCGTGAGATTTTAGAGCGCGTTAAGTATCGCGTTGTCACACTTGGCTCTCAGGGAGCAAAGGTGGAAAGTGCAGGGGGAGAGTTTGTTCAAGTCAGCTGCCCCAAGGAGAAATCAAAGACCGATCCAACTGGTGTGGGTGATTCATTCCGTTCAGGGTTTATCGCTGGCCTTGCGTGGGGGCTTTCTCATGAACGGTGTGCGCAGTTAGGTGCATTAATTGCCACCTATGTGATTGAAACCCTGGGAACTCAGGAGTATCGCTTCACATCGCCTCAGTTCATCTCTCGCTTTGAAGAGGCGTATGGAAAAGCCGCCGCTGATGAGGTTGCTGCCCACCTTTTGTAATGTGAGCAGTGCCACCCCTCGCCGAGATTAGGCTCGTGCCACGCTCAGAGGGAATTCAAACTATCCTTACCCCTATGTCCCGACGCTCTGTATTACGCCGCTTCAAGGCGCTCTTCCTCCTAGCCCCAATCCTTCTTCTAACTGGATGCTCAAAGGTATCTGGCTTAGGTTTTGAAGAGGGCGTAACTAGTGTCAACGATCAATCATTGTCATTGTGGCAAGGTGCTTGGATCGCAGGTGGCGTAGTAGGTGTCATCACTTTAATTCTAATTTTGTGGCCAGCTGTATTTCACCGTGGCAAGAAAGATGACCCATCTTTTCCAAAGCAGACGCAGTACAACGTTCCAGTTGAAATTGCTTACACGGTAATTCCATTCATTATCGTTGCCGTTCTTTTTTATTACACAGCGCAAAAACAAACTGTTATTACAGAAAAGACAACAACCTATGCCCATGAAATTACCGTTGAAGGAATTCAATGGTCATGGCAGTTCGGTTATCCAGAGGCGGGTCCTAAGGCGGTCGTAACAGGAACTCCGGAACAAACACCAACCTTGGTTGTACCTCTAGGAGAGCGTGTTCGTTACACCTTGACCGCAAATGATGTTGTTCATGGTTTCTGGATTCCTGCCTTCATGATTCAAATGCAAAACCTTCCAGGAATTACCAACCACCTTGAATTCACTGCAAACAAGTTGGGTGAGTTCCCAGGTCGCTGCAACATTTTGTGCGGACGTAATCACACTCAAATGTTGTTCAAGGTCAAAGTTGTAACCCCAGCTGAATTTGATGCTTATCTTGAAACACTAAAGGAAGGCCAAGCATGACCACCTATGCAGAAAAGCCAACGATGACTGCAGGTCGTCCAATGCCAACGCCCAAGGGAAGAACCTTTGTAAAGTGGATCACCTCAACTGATCACAAGACGATCGGTTACCTGTACTTGATTACATCTTTTGCTTGGTTCCTGATTGGTGGAGTCTTAGCACTTGCCCTACGTGCAGAAGGGTATGCAGTTCCTCAGTAATGAGCAGTACAACCAAATCTTCACAATGCATGGAACGATCATGTTGCTCATGTTTGCAACACCACTTTTTGTTGGGTTTGCCAATGTGATTATGCCTTTGCAGATCGGCGCTGCAGATGTTGCCTTCCCCCGTCTCAATATGTTGTCTTACTGGTTGTACCTCTTTGGCTCATTGATGGCATTTGGTGGATTTTTATCACCGGGTGGTGCAGCTTCCTTTGGTTGGACCGTTTACGCACCTTTATCCAACGCACAGTACTCACCCGGAATTGGTTCAGATCTTTGGTTAGTCGGTTTGGCAATCAGTGGTGTTGGAACAATCCTCGGTGGCGTTAACTTCATTACAACGATCTTCACAATGCGTGCTCCTGGAATGACGATGTTCCGTATGTCTATCTTCTCCTGGAACGTTTTGTTAACAGCGATCTTGGTTCTACTAGCTTTCCCACCATTAGCCGCCGCCTTGCTCGGACTTGAAGCCGATCGTCTATATGGAACACATTTATTTGATCCGGCAAATGGTGGAGTTATGTTGTTCCAGCACTTGTTCTGGTTCTTTGGGCACCCTGAGGTTTACATCTTGGCTTTGCCATTCTTTGGAATCGTTACTGAGATCTTGCCAGTGTTTAGCCGCAAACCAATCTTTGGTTATCTTGGTTTGATCGCTGCAACAATTGCGATTGCTGCACTTTCCGTTTCCGTGTGGGCACACCACATGTTTGCAAGCGGTCAGGTTCTCTTGCCATTCTTCTCATTCATGACATTCCTCATTGGAGTTCCAACAGGTGTGAAGTTCTTCAACTGGATCGGAACAATGTGGAGAGGTCACGTAACCTTTGAAACACCAATGCTGTGGGTTATGGGATTCTTGATTACATTCTTGTTTGGTGGAATCACTGGAATTATTCTCGCGTCACCTCCTCTCGATTTTGCAGTATCAGCAAGCTACTTCGTCGTTGCTCACTTCCACTACGTACTCTTCGGAACAGTGGTGTTTGCGATGTTTGCAGGCTTCTACTTCTGGTGGCCTAAGTTCACCGGAAAGATGCTCAACGAGACCCTTGGAAAGATCCACTTCTGGACCCTGTTCTTTGGTTTCCACTTAACCTTCTTGATTCAGCACTGGCTTGGAATCAAGGGATTCCCTCGTCGTTACGCCGATTACCTGCCAACCGATGGCTTCACATTCATGAACACAGTTTCAACTATCGGCTCATTCCTCTTGGCTCTTTCAATGATTCCTTTTGCAATCAACATTTGGATCACTCGTAAGGCACCAATGGTGGGTGTTGATGATCCTTGGGGTTACGGTGCATCACTGGAATGGGCGACATCATGTCCACCTCCTCGCCACAACTTCCTTTCAATGCCACGCATCTCATCTGAGCGTCCAGCATTTGATCTCCATCATCCGCATGTAAAGACTGAAGGGCATAAGTAAGCGATGAAAGCATCCTGGAAGTTATTTGGCGGGTTAAGTGTTTTCTACTTAATCATGACCGTTATTTATTGGCAGATCGGTGGAGAACCTGTTGGCGTAGCGGGAATGCTTTTGTCAGCGTGTTTAGCTGGCATGGTCGGCTTCTACGTTTGGTTCACCCAGAAGCGAATCGGCGTCACTCTTCCAGAAGATAACTTAACCGCTGAGATTTCAGATGGCGCAGGGGAACTTGGTTTCTATAGCCCGCACTCTTGGTGGCCTTTGCCAGTTGCAGTTGCTGCATGTGTATTTGCGCTGGGTCTGATCATTGGATGGTGGTTATCTCTTATTGGTTTGGGTGCACTCGTGATCTCTATCATCGGCATGGTGACAGAGTATGAAAAGCCAGAGATTGCTTCCTCGCACTAATGAGCTCTAATCGCGCTGAAATACTTCCAGTAGATTTTCCAAACACAGCAGCGGCACGAATAACGATTAACGCACCAGCACACATCATCTTTGATTTCCTAGCCAGACCATCGGCTCATCGACTATTTGATGGCTCTGGATCTGTAAGAGAAGCAATTTCCGGTCCAGAACGATTGTTTCTAGGCGCTCAGTTCGGAATGGCGATGAAGATCAAGGTTCCTTATCGCATCAAAAACACAGTTGTTGCCTTTGAAGAGAACAAGAAAATAACCTGGTGCCACCTGATGAAATGGACTTGGTGCTACGAATTGGAGTCAATCTCTCCAAACCAAACAGTTGTGACCGAGTCATTTGATGCAAGTGCAATTCCTGCCTTCTCCAAGTGGTGGCTCAAAAAGACTGGAGCGATGGCGCATAATCCCAAGTGGATGGCTAAATCACTTGTTGCGCTTAAGGCGATCTGCGAAGTTTGAGGTTACAAAAGTTTGCACCCTTGCTCTTTGTTCTTTTGTGGAGCACAGGGTTTGTGGGGGCCAAGTATGGATTGCCTTTCGCTGATCCATTTGTCTTCCTATCAGTACGAGTTTTAATCGCTGCGGCACTCCTGCTTGTATTGGTGCGGGTGATGAAAATGCCGATACTTATTGGCAAGAGCGCGATTATGCGATCTTCGCTCATCGGTTTCTTCCTACACGCCTGCTACTTAGGCGGAGTTTTTTACGCGATCTCTCAAGGTTTACCAGCGGGGGTAGCTGCGGTGGTAACCAGTCTTCAACCCGTCTTGGTGTCGCTCATAGCTGTAAAGGTTTTGGGGGAGAGGCTCAGATCGACCCAAGTTGCAGGACTCTTACTTGGTCTTGTTGGAGTCTTTCTAGTTCTTGGTCCAACTTTTGACTCCCACATTCCCACCGCTGGAATTGTGGCGATAGTTGTTGCTCTGATTGGAAGCACTTCAGCAACACTGTTGCAGAAAAAGATTGGTGCGGATATTCCTCTTGTTGCAGGAACTGCATATCAATACTTATTCAGTGGAGTTGTTCTAGGTGCGATCGCTATTGCAACTAGAGAAACAAACATCACTTGGAATCTTCGTTTCACCGCAGCATTTATCTGGTTGCTGTTAGTTCTGTCAGTGGGTGCGATCCTGTTGCTGCTGTGGCTACTGAACACAGGAAGCGCCGCCTCTGTCTCATCCTTGTTCTACCTGGTGCCACCAGCAACAGCGATAGAAGCCTTCTTTTTGTTTGGGGAAAAAGTAAACACCCAAGGCTTCCTTGGAATAGGAGTTACCGCCCTGGGTGTTTGGCTTGTAATCAGAGGTTAGTGGTTCTCAATCTCCTTGAGATCATCTACAGATACCTTAGGAACCGCTTCCGCGTGCGCAACGCTCATACGTGAACGAAGTTTGTTTCTGATCGCACCAGCGCGCTTCACACCACGACCATCCACCTCTGGAAGCTCCAAGGCGGGTGCTTGTTCATGTGATGTCAGAAGGTAAGCCTTCTCAGGTGAGATTGGCTCATGTACTTCAACAAACTCTCCATGTGGCAAGCGAAGCAAGCGACCAGTCTCGCGACCGTGCAATACAAGTTCGCGATCAGCTCGTTGTAGAGATAAACACAACCTCTTAGTGATAACGAATGCAAGTGGAGGAAGAACGAGGATTCCTACTCGTGTTCCCCACATGATCTGATTAATTGATAAATCAAAGTGAGTAGCGATCAAGTCATTTCCACCATTGATCAATGCAACGATCATGAAGGTAATAGACATTGCGCCAAGTGCTGTGCGGTTTGGCGCATTACGAGGACGGTCAAGGAGGTGATGCTCGCGCTTATCTCCTGTTATCCAGCTCTCGATGAATGGATACAACGCCATACCCGTAAACAAGATTCCAGGAACGATTAACCCTGGGATCAAGATGTTCCATGAGACGGTGTAACCAAAGAAGTATGTTTCAATCGGCGGCGCCATTCGCACCAAACCGTCGAGCCAACCCATGTACCAATCGGGTTGCGAACCTGCGGAAATCTGACCTGGCGTATATGGGCCATAGAGCCAAATTGGGTTAATTGATGCAACCGCTGAGATAAAGGCGATCACACCGAAGACGATGAAGAAGAATCCTCCAGCCTTTGCCATGTAAACAGGCATCAATGGATAGCCAACTACATTCTTCTCAGTACGACCTGGACCAGGGAACTGTGTGTGCTTCTGGTACCAGACCATCATTAAGTGCGCAGTAATCAGAGCGAGGAAAGCACCCGGCAGTAAGAGAACGTGCACGATGTAAATACGTGGAATAAATGCTTCACCTGGGAACGCTCCACCAAAGGCAAAGTAGGAAAGATACGAACCAACAACAGGTATTGCTTGGATTATCGCCTCAGCAATTCTGATTCCAGTTCCAGAGAGAAGATCATCAGGAAGTGAGTATCCGAGGAAGCCTTCAACAATTCCTAGCGTTAACAAACCAACACCGATGATCCAGTTACCTTCGCGAGGCTTACGGAAAGCACCGGTGAAGAAAACGCGCATCAAGTGGGCAACGATCGCCGCCATAAAGATCAATGCTGCCCAGTGGTGAATCTGTCGCATCAACAAACCACCACGAACCTCAAATGAGATATGAAGAGTGGATGCATACGCGGCGGACATTTGTACGCCTTCAAGTGGTTCGTAACTTCCTTCGTAAATTACTTCACGAGCAGAAGGATCAAACCAAAAAGTTAAGTATGTACCAGATAGCAAAAGAATGATGAATGAGTAGAGCGCAACCTCACCCAGCAGGAAGGACCAGTGATCCGGGAAAACCTTTTGTAGGTTCTTCTTCATCCATGCAGCAGCACCAGTTCGCTCATCGACGTAATTTGCGACCTGCCCTAAACGATGTTCAGTTGTCATGAAGAGATACGCCCCCAAAAGCTAGGTCCGACTGGTTCATAGAAAGGATCGCGTGCGACGAGGAAACCCTCGGCATCCACGGTGATATTTAACTGCGGAAGTGGTCGAGCCGCAGGTCCAAAAATAACCTTCGCTGCACGAGTCACATCAAATGTTGATTGGTGACAAGGGCAGAGCAGGTGCTTAGTGGTTTGTTCATACAAAGCAACGGCACATCCCATGTGTGAGCAGATCTTTGAAAAAGCGATGATTCCTTCATGGGTCCAGCTAAGGCGCTCAGCATCAAGGTTGAACTCTTCGGGACGTAGACGAATCAATAGGACAGCATCCTTAGCGATGTCGGTGAGTTTTCTATGCTCAGGATCATCTGATTCTGGAAGAACTTGAGCGACAGCGCCCACCTCAAGATCAGAGGCGCGAATTCTTCGATCACCTGGATCTGTAACGAGGTATGTCCCAGATTTCCAAGAGGTCTCTTTGAGATCATTTCCTGGAAGCGGTCCTAAATCACGGAATAACAAAAGTGGTGACAGTGCTGACAAACCGAGTGCGGCACCTAAAGATCTTTTAATCAGAGAGCGACGTCCCAAACCTGAAGCTTGTGCGCCATCCTTTACAGCTGCAACAAACTCTTTGCGATCTGAGTCAGGGGAGCGGAACTCGTGACGATGTGCAATCACCTCTTGATCTGGCATCAAGGTCTTAGCCCAGTGGATTGCTCCCATTCCGATGAAGAAGAGTGAGATTGCCATCCCTAGACCAAGACCTAGTTGATGTGCATTTTGATCGCCCATCACGGGAACAAAGATGAAGACATCTTCTGGAATAAAAAATGATGCAATGAGAAGAACAGTTCCAAGTGCAGAGATCATAAACATCGAAGCAACTTGTCGCTCCGCGCGACGTGCTGCTACCGGATCATGATCTGCTTTGCGATGCACATGTGCTGGAAGGCCTGGATCTTTTATAGCTTCGATTTCATTAGACATATCTCTATCTCGCCTTCATCGCTAGCCACACAGCAACACCGATAAGAATTCCCAGACCAAATGTCCATGCAAGTAAACCTTCAGTTACAGGACCTACGCGACCAAGGGATGCACCACCCAGATTTGGTTCAGATTCTGCGTGCTTGATCCACTTAATGATGTCCATCTTCTCTTTAGGAGTAATTGTCTTGTCACTAAAGACCGGCATCGCTTGAGGACCGGTAATCATCGCTTCATAAATGTGCTTTGGTTCAATACCCATCAATGTTGGTGCGTACTTACCCTGTGTAAGCGCTCCACCTTGACCGGCAAAGTTGTGACACATTGCGCAGTTATTGCGGAAAAGTTCGCCGCCTTCTGCGGTGCTTCCATCTCGCTCGTAATTCAATTGTGCTTCAGTTGGAATCTCAGGCCCTGGAGCAAGTGATGCAACGTAAGCTGCCAATGCCGCTGTCTCTTCAGGGGTATATAGAGGTGCTTTGCGCGCCGCTTGAGTGCTCATGTCAGCCATTGGCATACGACCGGTACCAACTTGAAAATCTACAGAAGCAGCACCTACACCTACCAATGAAGGAGCGATTGCTCCACCTTCAGAGTTGAGTCCGTGACATGAAGAGCAACCCTTCAAGAAGATCTGTCGACCTTCCTCGATGAGAGCCGAACGATCAGCCTGTGTTGTCTGTGCAGTTGTTGTTGCGTTGGCAACACTAAATGTTGTTCCAATCGCAAGAAGTGCAAAGATCAACAATGATGGACCAACCGCCTTATGGCGACGGTAGCGAGATAGACGCTTCACTTATATTCCTTACTACTTAATCAGGTAAATCGCAGCAAATAGTGCGATCCATACAACGTCAACGAAGTGCCAGTAATACGAAACCACAATTGCGGTTGTCGCTTGCTGGTGAGTAAATCTGCGAGCCTTTGAAACACGAATCATTACGATCAAGAAGGCGATGAGACCGCCCGTTACGTGCAAACCGTGGAAACCAGTTGTAATGTAAAAAACAGAGCTGTAAGCATTTGTGGAAAGTGCTAGCCCCTCAGATACCAGTAACGCGTACTCGTACACTTGACCTGCGATAAAGAATGAACCCATTAGGAATGTTGTGGCAAACCACTCACGCATTCCCCACTTGTTTATCTGGAGCAGAGTTCCGGTGCGGCGATTTTGGAAACGCTCCGCAGCAAAAACACCGAACTGACATGTAACAGATGAGAGAACCAAGACTGTTGTATTGAAGGCTGCAAATGGAATGCTGAGTAACTCTGTTGACTCAGCCCAAATGGCCGGACCTTGCACAGCACGAATCGTGAAGTACATGGCGAACAAGGCGGCGAAGAACATCAGCTCGCTAGAGAGCCAGACAATTGTTCCGACCGCTACTGCGTTAGGACGAGTGATCTTGTTATGTGCTACGGCGCTTGACATAGAGAGGATTATTCCCGAAAACAGGCTCGCCGTCTGCCCATGGGAGCGTTCACAGCCGCTGTTTTTGCCCCTTTGGAGGTGAAACGGATCACCTCAGAAATCCCGATTCTGAGAAGGGGTAGAGGCGGCTGGCTGAGAATTTTTTCAATAGACTGAGACCATGGCCGAGACTAAGAAACAGATCATTGTTTACTCCGATGACTCCTCAGTTCGCTCTTCAATAGCCTCTGCCCTTGGTGTTCGTGTAGCCAAGGATCTTCCAGAACATGAGATTCATGAGTTTGCAACAGCTCCTGCGCTACGTGCTTATGTCGACTCTAAAAACCTGGCTGGTGGATTTCGTGCAGATCTCTTCATCCTCGATGGCGAAGCTGCCCAAGAAGGCGGATTAGGAATGGCGCGCCAGTTAAAGGATGAGGTTTTCAACTGCCCTCCAATTCTGGTGATTACCGGTCGCAAGGAAGATAAATGGTTAGCGGCTTGGTCTCTTGCTGAGGCTTCAATTGTCCATCCAATCGATCCATTCACATTAGCTAAAACAACCGCGGAATTACTACGCGGCGCCTCTATCGTTTCTGCTTAACTTTTGCCATGAGCCAATTGCTGTGGAAAGAAAACATAGCGATTGTCGAATCAGGATTAGATCTTGAGATTGATCGCGTCCAATGGTGCATGAATGAAATTCTTACTGGTCAGGCATCAAATGACACCATCAAAGAGTTTCTGCTTGCTTTGAAGAAAAAGGGTGAGACTCCAGAAGAGGTAGGCGCCCTGGTTGAGCAGATGTATCAGCACTGCGCGCCGATTTCGATTTCACAACGATCGGTAGACACCGTTGGCACTGGAGGAGATGGTGCACATACGATCAATATCTCTACCACCGCTGCAATCATCGCCGCAGCTGGTGGTGCAAAGGTTGTCAAGCATGGCAATCGCGCTGCCTCATCTAAATCAGGATCAGCTGACTTACTAGAGAATCTTGGAATCAATATCACTCTTGATGGCAAGGGCGTAGAGGAGAGCTTCAATACTCTCGGAATTGGCTTTTGTTTCGCACCGATTTTTCATCCAGCGATGAAGCACGCTGCGGTGGCACGGAATGAGTTGGCTACACCTACTGTGTTTAACATTCTTGGACCTTTAGCTAATCCTGCAAGACCCAAAGCGGCCGCTATTGGAGTGGCTGATGATCGGATGCACCTAGTAATGGCACAGGTGCTGGGCGATAGAGGTGTAGATGGATTTGTTTTCCGTGGTGATGATGGACTGGATGAAATAACACTTGCCACAACAACCTCCGTTTTGAGTATTGGAAGTGAAGAAATTATCAGTGGTCTCTTGGACCCATTGGATTTTGGAGTACCGCGATCGCCCATTGCATCCCTGGCTGGTGGTGATGGTGCGGAGAATGCACGAATAACGAGAGAGATATTTGCTGGAAAAAAGGGGGCTCATCGTGATGCATGCGTTCTTAACGCTGCGGCAGCAATCGCAGCTTATGAGGGTAAATCGGAGCTGACTCTGCACGAGAGAATTTCAGCTGGATTAAAGACAGCAAATGAGGCGATTGATTCTGGCGCGGCCACTGAATTAGTTGTTAAGTGGAGCGAACTTACTCAGAGATTGGGCGCTTAGCTCGCTTTTTCTTTGATGGAAAATTTCTCATCTCCTCAAAGTTGGAGATATTGAAACCTGCTAATCGTTCAATTAACCCATGCAGTACATCCACCGTTGCTTTTGCATCATCTAGTGCTCGATGGTTGGGAGATGTAGTTGCCCCAAAGAAATTAGCCAAGGTAGATAACTTGCAGTTACTAACCTCATCTCTATCAAGTACGGCGCGAGCCAAGCGAGCTGTGTCTACAGTCTGGTAATTGGGCCAAGGGATTTCATGAGCAACGGATGCTGCCTTGAGAAAACTCAGATCAAAGGGGGAGTTGTGCGCAACTACTACTGTTTCATCAGCGCTTCCCAGGAATTCAAAGAGGGTTGGAAGAATCTCATCAATAAAGGGCGCAGACACCAACATCTCATCTGTAATCCCCGTTAACTCTGTGATGAAGTACGGAAGAGAATGTCCAGGATCAACAAAGCTTTGAAAGGTTCCAAGAACTTCGCCACCTTTAACCTTCACAACACCTATTTCAGTTATACCGGCACCCAACCGAGGTGATCCACCTGATGTTTCTAGATCAAGAACTGCAAAGGTAGTTTCGGAGAGCTCTCGCTCGGCAACCTTAGACATGAGATGAATCGTAGGTGATTGCCCCGACAATGCATCAGCCGTACTCTTAATGCATGGCCGTTGAAGGAGCACCAGAAGGTTGGATGCAGGATTGGGCTGCAACCGGTTCAGGAAAGAATTCACATATCGGCGTTTTGCTTGTTCATGGATTTACAGGGTCGCCAGCTTCAATGCGACCTTGGGGAGAGTTTTTACACTCCAAGGGCTACACAGTGCGAGTTCCTTTACTTCCTGGCCACGGTACACAGCCGGAGGATTTGAATAAAGTTAAGTGGCA